>CANPPM010000163.1 GCA_947575935.1 uncultured Butyricicoccus sp.
TGCTTCATGATATTGCGAACAGTGTCGACCTCGAACAGAGAATCGACGTCCTGGACAACGGCTGCAAGGCGTTCCAAACCCATGCCAGTATCAATATTTTTTTGTTTCAACTCGGTATAATTGCCTTGTCCATCATTATCAAACTGCGAAAAAACGTTATTCCAGACCTCCATATAGCGGTCACAGTCACAACCGACGGTACAGCCTGGTTTGCCGCAGCCATATTGCTCGCCGCGGTCATAATAAATCTCTGAGCAGGGACCGCAGGGACCGGAGCCATGCTCCCAAAAATTATCGGCCTTCCCGAATCGGAAAATACGCTCGGAAGGGATTCCCATGATATTGTGCCAAATATCAAATGCCTCTTCATCGTTTTCATAGATCGAAGGGTATAAACGATTGGCATCCAAGCCAACAACCTCGGTCAGAAACTCCCAACTCCATTCAATTGCCTCGCGCTTAAAATAATCTCCGAAAGAGAAGTTCCCAAGCATTTCAAAAAAGGTGCCATGGCGGGCCGTTTTACCAACATTGTCAATATCACCGGTTCGAATACATTTCTGGCAAGTGGTAACGCGGCGATGCGGCGGCTCCTGCTCACCGGTAAAATACGGTTTCATTGGCGCCATACCTGAGTTGATGAGCAACAGGGACGCATCATTCTGTGGAATCAGCGAAAAGCTGGGCAGACGCAGATGATCCTTGCTCTCAAAATAGGCGAGATAGGCTTCTCGCAGCTCATTGAGTCCTCTGTACTGCATATTTTGATTCATTCCTCCAAAGTGAAATCAATTAAAAACCCCCGTCCCCAAAAGAACGGTTCCGGGGCGGGAGATAATTCCTTAGCCGCTGTAAGGGCTTACTTAATTATTTTACCATAAGAAACGGTGTTGTCAAGTTTTTTGTAGGAATCTGTACGATCTAGAATAACCAGAATTGCTGCGCTAGGTTGCGTTTGATAATTGACAACTTTTTAACGCGTTCTGGCGCTGCTGAAAGTCCCTGCTTAGATCCAGTTTTGCAGAATGGGGAGCCTTTTCAGCAGTGCGGCGGCAGATATGCTGGCAATAAAAATAAACATTTCCCACACAAACATAGCGAATAATTCGTGCATATATCCGCAAAGAAAATAATACATTCGATCCGATAAATTCAGTATTAAATCAATGAGTAGATATGCGCCAAAAGTATGGCTACCTACAAAACAGATCATCGTCTCTAACTTTGGATGGCAGTAAATATGCGCAAAAAGATATTTAACTGCAAAAAGAAAACTGGCGGCAGAAGCAGTAATCGTAAAAAAGGCCGCATTATCTAAAAAAAGATAGTTTTTAGGATTGCGGCAATATAGAGAATAAGTAATAGTTACCTGAAACAGAAGCAAAGAGATAAATATGATGCAGGATAGAAAAAACTTGCGTTTATCCATCCTCATATACCGATGAATATAATAACCACAGAACACAACGCCAAGATAAGGGCTGAAAAGTACATTGGTAAAGTAAGGACAGATGGAGATATTTGGAACCAAAATGTGGAGCAGCGGCGCAGTACCCATGATTCCCATGGATAGAAACAGAAGCCAAAACAAACTACCTTTGTCCAAAGCGGCGGCAAACCGCTGCAGCAGTGGCAGCAGACACAGCAACGCAAGGTAAAGATATAAATACCAAAAGGTTGTAATTACAGGGGATTGCGGCAGTTGTTTCAGAAAATGAATTACCTGGAAAGAATTTCCTGTTTTCCAGGACTGTGCATACAGTAACGAAGCGGCCGTGAGGATGACCAGGATTCGAAGGATGCGTTCGGTCGATTTTTTAACGGTGTCTGATTTTTCCAACAAAAGGATCCCCATAATCATCAGAAAGAGCGGAACAGCTATTTTACTGATAAAAAAGCAGGAAATAGAAACAAACCACGTTTTCGAGGGAACACGCTGTATGAAAATACGACCTTGTGTATGATTTACGATGACAAGAAAACAGGCAATACAACGGATAAATTCTATATATGTTTTTCTATAGGTCATAGCAACGTTCTTTCCTACATTTTTTTGTGCCGCAAGATCGCAAATGGTTTTACCGGGAATGGAAAGTCAAGATGAAACCGCATCTCTGGGTGATGGATGACGTCTAGTATGGACCCCTCATCGTCAGTTACGTTCTTTACAATAAATCGATAAGGCTGATGCTCCGGTTGCATCAACTCAAGTGTTTCCCCTGGATAAAACCGGTTTTTTAGACGAAAAACTGCATGACCATTAGGATCGGCTTCATCCAGCAGGCCTATGATCTCCCACTGACGAATATATTGGCTGTCCTCGTAGTACTGACCGTTTTCTGTCTGGCCAAAGTAGAAGCCTGTATAATAATGTCGGTGGCTGACCTTATGAACTTCTTCATAAATTTCAGAAGGAAGTGTAAAGTTATCTGGCTTGCCAGAAGTCCAGTATAAATCGACTGCACTGCGGTAAGCACTGGTTATTCCGGCGGCATAGTAAGCAGTTTTATTACGGCCTTCTATCTTAAAAGAATCTATTCCCGCTGCAATCAGTTCAGGCAAGTGATCAATCATACATAGATCTTTGGAATTATAAAGGTACGTGCCTTGATCCGCTTCCACAACGGGAAAGTATTCCCCGGGACGCTTCTCCTCTACCAGCTGGTATTTCCAGCGGCAGGGTTGAGCGCAAGCACCATGATTTGCATCTCGTCCGGTCAGATATTGTGATATCAAACAACGTCCAGAGTAAGAAATACACATTGCGCCGTGTACAAATGCCTCAATTTCAAGCGTTGAGGGCGTTTTCGCACGAATTTCGGCGATTTCATCCAAACAAAGTTCACGTGCCAGTACAATGCGCTCTGCGCCAAGCGCTGCCCAGAAATTAGCGGCTGCATGATTTAGAATGCTGGTTTGCGTGCTGATGTGCACCGGTACCTTGGGTGCATGGCGCTTTGCCAGCGCCAGTACACCGACATCTGCAATAATCAATGCATCTGCTCCAGCGGTCTGTAAAAAGGCAAGATACTCCGGCAATTGCTCTAAATCTGTGTTGGAAGGAATAATATTCACGGTAATATAGCATTTTACACCGTGTGAATGCGCATACGCAATTCCTTTTGTAAGATCATCGGAACTAAAATTCGCAGCTGCTGCGCGCATTCCAAAGGAATGCCCTGCTAGATAAACCGCGTCAGCGCCATAAGCGATAGCGTACTGCATTTTCTCAAAATCACCCGCTGGGGCGAGAATTTCGGGCTTGTTTCTCATTATGATGCCTCCGTCGGAGACTGCGCCGCCGCTTCACGTGATTTTTGGATATTCTGCTGGTGCTCTTCATAGTTATGCGCAAATAGATGCGTACCATCCGGCATCGCGACATAGTAATAATAATTGTGCTCCTCGGGATGGGTTGCAGCATACAGTGCGGTATACCCTGGATTACAGATGGGACCGGGCGGAAGTCCCTCAACTTTATAGGTGTTGTACGGACTGTCAACTTCTTTATCTGCGTCAGTCAGTACCTCTTTATGCTCCCCCAGGGCATAGATTAACGTAGCGTCGATTTCTAGCCGCGGAAAATCTGAATTAGAGAGACGGTTATAGATAACGCCGGCAATACGGGCAAATTCATCGTCCGCTTTAGCCTCGCGTTCGAGTAAAGACGCTATTGTTACGATCTCGTGTTGACTACGTCCAAGTGCCGCAGCCCCCTCTTGGATGGGCGCATCATACTTGGATTTAAAATTGTTAAGCATTTTATTAAGAGTCATTTTTGCATTATTTGCATTGAACTTGTAGGTGTCCGGGAATAAATATCCCTCCAGCCAGCCTTCAGATGCCGGAATTCGCTCCTGTAGATAGTCGTGCTTATAATTGTACGAATTTAAATATTCGTCAATATCCGCTTCAGCGCATACTCCCATCTCAATTAAACGTTCTTTGATCTGTGCATTGGTGTAACCCTCAGGAATACTGACCTCAATTTCAACTGTTGAGGTTTCTCGGCGTTGCAGAACACGTACAATTTGTTGATAATCAAAAGAGGGATTTAACGCATACGTACCCGTATGGATCGTAGTATTGTCCCCTGTGAACCGGACAAACAGCTTGAACAGAGGACTGTAGTTGATAATCCCACAGGACTCCAGCTCGCCCGAAAGATCTCCTAGCAGGGTGTCTGCCTCTACGACAAAAGAAAGATCGGTATTGTCTTTAACCAGAGCGAAAACATCATTTGCCGCAAAAATTGCTACTGTAGATAGCAGCAGCGAGATGCCAATGACCACTAGTAGATATAGAAGCGCGCCTAAACAGCCTAGGCCGCGACGTTTTTTTCTTTTTCTGCGTCGTTTGTTAGGGGTGGGCCGTTCGTCGTACTCGTCCGGATACTCTGAATATTCCGGATAATCCTGATATTCTTCTTCCATTCTAATCACCTCTTGACAGCTCTTTAAATCAGTCCGAACACAGCTTTTGCTGCAAATGCCAGTACAAATACCAGAAAACCCGGATTCAATGTCATAACCAGGATCGTTTGTAGAATTGGCAATTTTCGCCGCTGGAAATGCGGCATTTCGTCATCTTCGAACAGATCCTCCGCCGTCCGAAAGGTCAGATAAAGAAACAGCAGGAGGATAATCACGGATAAAAATGAAAAATATTCCCAGATTCCAAAGGATGCATAAGTGTCCGTGAGCCAAAGTATAAGCAAATACAAAAGATTGTTGCTCAAATGTGCGATAAAAGCAGGCCAAACGGACTGAAATTCATAAGTTAGATAACCATATAGGCAGCCTGCGAGCAGCGGACCAATAAAATTGCTGAGCGTACCATGCAGCATTGCAAAAACAATTGATGTAAATACAATAGCGGGCCATGTACCTGTCAGTTTTTCATAAACCGGCTGCAGTACACCGCGCAAAAAAATTTCTTCAAGCATCGCTGGAATGACTGCTACACCCAGTAATGTCATACCGATTGACTGCCGCAGGCTATCTGCTGTTACGATAGAAACAGTCAGTTCAATTCCGCTGGTGCCAGATACGTTAAAATACATGGTATTAATTAGCACGACAAGCAGCGAAGCTGCCAAGCCTGCGCTTATTGATAAGCCAATTTTTTTGAGACGAAATCGAGGAAAACCAAGACGAAGACCGGATAGATAACCCTTTTTGCGCAGCACTAAAGCCAAACCTGCCGCTGGGATCAAAAAGGCCAATATAGTTGCTGCCAGCATCCCTATCAATGGCTGCTGGAAAAATAACTGCTGGACCGTCCCGGATGTATACAAAAGCCCAAAGCAAAGGAACAACGAAAAGCCCGCATAAAAAGCCGATCGATTTTTAGCCTGCAATATGTATCCGCCTTTCTGTCACGATTATGGTGCATGGGAGGTCATGCGTTTCTGCGGGCAGCGCTTTCAAAAGACAGCGTTCCATACAGAGTACGGCGGCCTGTGCAGTCGTTTGGGCAAGAAAACGATCATAATATCCCCCACCATATCCCAACCGGTGTCCTGACTCATCAGCAGCAAGACAGGGCACAATGCATAGATCAATATCGCTTGGACGCACGAGAGGTGCATTGGCCGGCGGCTCTGGAACGCCAAAGCGTCCTGATTTGAGCTGACCGGTTTCCAGAATGGTCCTCGCCTCCATAATACCGCGTTCTTTGGTGCAGAGCGGCACACAAACTCGTTTTCCCTTGCTTAGAGCATCCGCTAATAGTTGTTCGGTCCCGATTTCCTCCGGCAACGCACAATACAGGAAGACCGTGCGTGCCTGCTGGTAACCAGTCCATGTAAGCAATTGATGGAAAATTTGGTTACAGATCATCTGTCGCTCTTTCATAGAAAGTCTGTGCCGTATTTCAAGAAAATGCTTCCGCAGAGCAGATTTATCCGACTGCATGACAAACATCCTGCGCGACCTTTTCTGCAGCAGAGCCGCCGCAGACTGCCGCACACAGTGCAATTGCAAAATCCATTGCTGCACCCGCAGCCCGTCCGGTAATAATTCTGCCGTCCGCGACACAGGGTACATCCATTGCTTTGGCTCCGAGCATTCCGTCTTCCATACCTGGGTAGCAGGTTGCGCACTTATCCTGAAGTAGGCCGCGTCTGCCCAAGATGATAGATGGTGCGGCGCAAATTGCGGCTAAATAGAGCTTATTTTCAAGACAGTAATCAATTGCCTGCTGTACAAATGTACTTTGATCTAGGTTTTTTGTACCTGGCATTCCACCAGGAAGGACAATCATCTCTGCCTCTGCAAAAGAGATTTCTTCGGGTAGCAGATCAGCTACAATAGGACT
>CANPPM010000164.1 GCA_947575935.1 uncultured Butyricicoccus sp.
GAGGCCCTGGCCGACGGCGGTGTGGCGGCGGGCCTCCCCCGGAAACAGGCCATGGAGTACGCCGCACCAACCGTGGTGGGGGCGGCGGCGCTGGTGGTGGAGAGCGGCCGGCCCCCCGGCCCGCCGGCCGGCGGCGCGCGGCCCGGGGGGTTTTTGGCCCCGCTTGTTGCCCTAAATGGCTGCCTTTTAATACTCCCCACCCGCGCCCCCCCCTTGGGGGGGGCGCGCTTGCATTTCCCAAAAGGGGGGCGTTGTTTGGGCGGGCGGCAGGGGCGCCCTCGTTTCGCAAAGTGGTTTTCTCGTGGATATGCCATGAGAAACGGCGGTTATGCTTTGCCGCCTGCAGGCGGCAAATTTGTGCGGCGCAAGGTTTTTTAACGGACTGATGCGCTGCGGCGTCTGACGGGCATGCCGTGCAAATTTTCCGGATGTGTCGACGGTATTCAACAAAATAAGATTGGAATAACCTGTAAAATATAACCGTGGGGCAGCTTGTCCCACGGTTTTTGACTGAAATGGGGTGTTACCTTGCAAATCACACACGAAAGCCAGGAAAACCAGCTGATCCTGCACTATGTCGGCGAGCTTGACCATCATGAGGCGCGCAAAGCGATGGATTATGCAGAAAGCCTTGCCGTCCTTTATCCGGTAGAGCGCTATGTGCTTGACTTGTCCGGGCTGACCTTTATGGATTCCTCCGGACTGGCGGTGGCGCTGAACCTGTACCGCACCCTGCAGCGCACCGGACGGCGCATGGTGATCTGCGGCTGTCCGCCCCAACCGCTGCGCGTCTTTCAGGCGGCAGGGATCCCAAAAATCATTCCCTTTGAGGAGGATGTGAAATGCTGACCGTACTGAATCAGATGAGTATGAAACTGGAAAGCCGCTCGGTGAATGAGGGCTTTGCACGGCAGGCTGTCGCTGCCTTTCTTGCCCAGCTGGATCCCACCATGGACGAGCTGAATGATATTAAAACCGTTGTCTCCGAAGCGGTTACGAACGCCATCGTACATGGCTATCGGGATCGTCTTGGCTACATAAATGTGTCGGTCCGTCTGCTGGAAGGGCGGACGGTTGAGATCAAAGTGCGGGACCAAGGCTGCGGGATTGCTGATGTCGCCCAGGCGCGTCAGCCCATGTTTACCACCGGTGACGATACCCGCTCAGGGATGGGTTTTACGATTATGGAGAGCTTTACAGACCGCCTGCGCGTTCGTTCCTCGCCCGGGCACGGCACGTTGGTCACTCTTACGCGGACGCTCTCCGCCCGCCGGGGGGCGCAGGCGTGACCGATACCACCCGTACCCTGCTGCGCCAGGCCCGTGGGGGCGACACGCGCGCCTGCGAACGGCTGGTAGAAGAAAACAATGGGCTCATTTGGGCGATTGCCCGGCGTTATTTTGGCCGGGGCGTAGAACCGGACGACCTGTACCAGTTGGCGTCGCTGGGGTTTGTCAAGGCGGTGCACGGTTATGACGATGCCTATGGGACCGAGTTTTCGACCTATGCAGTGCCTAAAATCGCCGGTGAGATCCGGCGTTTCCTGCGCGATGACGGTACGGTCAAAGTCAGCCGTGCGGTGAAGGAACAGGCCGTTCGGCTGCGCCGTCTGCAAAACGAGATGGAAGCCGAGCTTGGGCGTGAGGTGACGGTGCATGAGCTTGCTGCGCGCGCCGGGATTTCTCCCGAGGAGGCCGCCGCCTGTGAACAGGCGACAGGGCAGGTCGACTCGCTCCAGCGGGCGCTTTCAGATGACGGCGCATCGCTGGGCGAGCTGATTGGCGACGAAGGCATTGAGGATAAAATTACATTGCGGCTCAGTCTGGAACAGGCGCTGTCCAGGCTGCCGGCGCGGGAGCGGCAGGTCATTGCGCTGCGCTATGACCGGGATATGACGCAGGCGCAGGTTGCCGCCGTGATCGGCGTCTCGCAGGTGCAGGTATCGCGCATCGAACGGAAAGCCATCGAGCTGCTGCGCCGGGAGATTTTGGAATAGGCGCGCCGGTTGGCATATGAGCCGCTCGGGGGCTGCGGGACGTGCGTTCTTACAGACAGTTCAGGATTTTGGTGAAAAAAAAGCCGCCCCTTCAGAGAAAGGATTCTTCGCTTGGCGCGGCTTTTTTCAGCTATTCGGCGATGCTGGCTTCCATCGCGGCCAGCTGTGCTGCAGCATCTTCGTTGGTCATGAAAAAGGTGCCGTCACCCGCGTGCAGAATACAGAATGCGGTAACCCGGCCAATATTGTCTGCCCTCAAAAAGGATTCGTATTTTTGCAGCAGCCCGGCGCGGACGTCGTGCAGGCGTTTGCCCTCCAGCAAATATCCGTTGACGACCGCCGTATAGACGCCCAGCAGGGCCGAGAGTTCCTCGATGGAGCCTTTGGAAATATCCTGACCGGTCAGCTGGGCCAGCGAGCGGATCACCAGCTCCGCTTCCCCCGTGCCGCCGGCAAGAATCATGCCCCGCAGCGCCAGGGGGATTGTCTTTTGGTATGCTGCGGCGACCCGCATTTCGTGGGACATCGTCAGCTCTTTTGCTTTTTGCAGCAGATGTTTCAGCGCCATATTTCAGCCGCCCTTTCTTTGTTTTCTGCCGGCAATCCCGCGCCGCCTGCCGGGCTCCGGCGTTTCCGGTCTGCCCAGCGTCCGGACCGCCGGACGCTGTTGATCCTGCCTGTATTATAGCAGAGAATTCCCGGCTTGTAAAATGCAAATGCATGCACAACATCTTAGGGCCCGTACTGCGCCTGCCCGGGAGGGCGTTGCGCCGCAGTAGATTTTTTTCTGGCAGTTTTTTCCGTGGCAAGATAGGGCCATGCGCGCTTCTGAGGTTCGGCGTCTGCCGTGCGGGCGCAAAGGATGCGCGGCAGGGCGTCCAAAATGCGGAGCAAAAACAGGCCTTGGTACGATTTCAAAAAAATGATGAAAAAAGCATAAAAATCAGTTTACATCCGCCCCCGTTTTATGCTAGAATAATAACGGTATGGATTGTGCCGGGGCAGGCAGCGGCTCTGTCTGGCCTGGCGGATATTTTGTTTCGCAAATCTTTCCGAAGTAGAACTAAGGAGGAAAATCAAACATGGCAAGAAAAATGAAGTCCATGGACGGCAACACTGCGGCCGCGCATGTATCGTACGCGTTCACAGAGGTCGCGGGGATCTATCCAATCACCCCGTCCAGCCCCATGGCAGATAGCGTTGACCAGTGGTCCGCCGCAGGTCAGAAGAACATCTTCGGCACGACCGTTAAGGTGATCGAAATGCAGTCCGAGGCGGGTGCGGCCGGTACCGTGCATGGCTCGCTGGCGGCTGGCGCGCTGACGACCACCTATACAGCTTCTCAGGGCCTGCTGCTGATGATTCCGAATATGTACAAGATCGCGGGCGAGCTTCTTCCCTGCGTCTTCCATGTTTCTGCACGTACCGTCGCGTCTCATGCGCTGAATATTTTTGGCGATCATTCTGATGTCATGGCGTGCCGCCAGACTGGCTTTGCGATGCTGGCCGAGACCAACCCGCAGGAGGTCATGGATCTGGGCGCGGTTGCGCATCTGGCAACTATTAAGAGCCGTGTTCCGTTTATCAACTTCTTTGATGGCTTCCGTACCTCCCATGAGATTCAGAAAATCGAGGTTTGGGATTATGCGGATCTGGCCGAGATGTGCGATATGGACGCTGTGCAGGCTTTCCGTAAGCGCGCCCTGAATCCCGAGCGTGCTGTTATGCGCGGCTCGCACGAGAATGGCGATATCTTCTTCCAGCACCGTGAGGCCTCCAACAAGTACTATGATGCGGTTCCCGCGATCGTTGAGGAGTACATGGGCAAGGTCAACGCCAAGCTTGGCACCGACTACCAGTTGTTCAACTACTACGGCGCTGCCGATGCTGACCGCGTCATTATCGCAATGGGCTCCATTTGCGACGTATCCGAAGAAGTGATTGATTACCTGAACGCGCACGGTGAAAAGGTCGGCCTGATCAAGGTCCGCCTGTACCGCCCGTTCGCTTCCGACAAGCTGCTGGCCGCAATCCCGGCTTCCGCAAAGAAGATTGCTGTACTCGACCGCACTAAGGAACCCGGCGCGCAGGGCGATCCTCTTTATATGGACGTTGTGACCGCACTCGCAAACGCTGGCAAGGACGATATCACTGTGATCGGCGGCCGCTACGGCCTGGGCTCCAAGGATACGCCCCCGTCCTCCGTTTTCGCGGTATACGAAGAGCTCAAGTCCGCTTCCCCGAAGCGTCAGTTCACCATGGGTATTGTTGATGACGTTACCAATACCTCCCTGCCCGAAGTTCCCTCCCCGAATACTGCGGCGGAAGGCACTACCGAGTGCAAGTTCTGGGGGCTTGGCGGCGACGGCACGGTCGGTGCAAACAAGAACTCTATCAAGATCATCGGCGACCATACCGACAAGTATGTACAGGCATACTTCCAGTATGACTCTAAGAAGACCGGCGGCGTAACCGTTTCGCATCTGCGTTTCGGCGATCACCCGATCCGTTCTCCCTATTATATTAATAAGGCTGACTTTGTTGCTTGCCATAACCCGTCCTATATCACGAAGGGCTTCCCGATTGTTCGCGACGTGAAGCCGGGCGGCGTATTCCTGATTAACTGCCAGTGGACGCCCGAAGAGCTGGAGCATCACCTCGTTGCTTCCGAAAAGCAGTATATTGCAAAGAACAATGTACAGCTGTACACCATTAACGCGATTGACCTTGCAATCGAAATCGGCATGGGCAAGCGCACCAACACGATCCTCCAGTCTGCATTCTTTGCGCTGGCTAAGGTGATGCCCTCTGAGCAGGCCATTCAGTTTATGAAGGATGCAGCGACCAAGTCCTACCTCAAGAAGGGCCAGGATGTTGTGGATATGAACCACAAGGCAATCGACGCCGGCGCTACCGCATTCAAGAAGATTGACGTACCCGCAAGCTGGGCTGACGCCAAGGATGAAAGCGGCGACTCTAAGCTCAAGGGCCGTGAGAAGACCGTCAAGATGGTCAAGGAGCTCATGGAGCCCATCGGCCGTATGGATGGCGATTCCCTCCCCGTTTCTGCATTCATGGATCATGTGGACGGCACCTTCGAGCAGGGCGCTGCTGCATACGAGAAGCGCGGCGTTGCAGTTTCCGTTCCCGAATGGAATCCAGAAACCTGTGTACAGTGCAATCAGTGTGCATATGTCTGCCCGCACGCTACAATCCGCCCGTTCGCGCTGACTGCGGATGAGGCCGCGAAGGCGCCTGAAGCGGCTAAGATTGTTGACGTTAAGGCCGGTAAGGGCAAGGGCGTTTACAAGTACAACTTGGCCGTTTCTCCGCTGGACTGCATGGGCTGCGGCGTATGTGTTGGCGTGTGCCCGACCAAGTCCCTTAAGATGGTCCCGCTGGACAGCCAGCTCGGCCAGCAGGGCGTATTCGACTATATGGTCGACGACGTTTCCTTCAAGGACGATATGGCCGACACCACCTCCGTCAAGGGCTCGCAGTTCTACAAGCCGCTGCTTGAGTTCTCCGGCTCCTGCGCAGGCTGCGCTGAGACTTCTTATGCCCGCCTGATCACCCAGGTCTGCGGTGATCGTATGTATGTTTCTAATGCAACCGGCTGTTCGTCCATCTGGGGCGGTCCTGCTGCGACTTCCCCGTATACCGTTGACAAGAACGGCCGCGGCCCGGCATGGGCAAACTCTCTGTTTGAGGACAATGCAGAGCATGGTCTCGGCATGTACCTCGGCCAGAAGGCCCTGCGCGACCGCCTCGCTGAGAAGACCCGCGCGCTGATCGAAGTGCCGCACACCTATGCGCCGCTTAAGGAAGCTGCACAGGCATGGCTTGACACGATGGGCGACGGCAAGGCAAATGCTGAGGCTTCCAGAAAGTATATTGCCCTGCTCGAAGAGAGCCTGATGAAGGTTGACGATATTGTTGCCTTTACCTCCAGCCCGGCTGCAAAGGATGTCTTCGGCGATCAGCTGCCGCAGTTCCAGGCACATGCAAAGGAGCTCAAGGATTCCGGCGCAGAGTTCTGCGATTGCGACGCTTGCAAGCTCGTCAAGGAAATCCTTGACAACAAGGAATACCTCTCCAAGAAGGCTGTCTGGATCTTTGGCGGCGATGGCTGGGCATATGATATCGGCTTTGGCGGCCTTGACCATGTCCTGGCATCCGGCGAAGATATCAACGTCATGGTATTCGACACGGAAGTTTACTCCAACACTGGCGGACAGGCTTCCAAGTCCACCCC
>CANPPM010000165.1 GCA_947575935.1 uncultured Butyricicoccus sp.
AGAGCGCCTCCTCCTGTGCTCTGCGTTTTTTCTTGCCCCGGCTGACCAGGATCAAGATCAAGATCAGGATCAGCAGGAACAGCGCCAACCCAGCAATTGCCGCGTAGAGCACCCAATCCGGCAGGCCTGCCAACAGATTGCCGCCTGTTCTGCCCGGCTCAGCCGGCTCGATATAGAACGGCGTCACAATAACAGAAACCTTATCCGCCTGCATATCAGCGTCGATCCCTGCGGCACGGGCGACATGTGCTACCCAATCAGGCAGGTTAATGCTGCCCGGCTGCGCATTAATGGTGACGGAAACCATGCAATCCGTTACAACAGCCGCCGTAGACTCCTTCTGCGTCGTATCTTGACTGGTCAGGTAATCCGTCTCGCCGGAAACACTCAGCCCAGTCTCATTGCCGTCAAGCGCCTGGCCGCTTTCCACATATTCGGAAAGGTCGGCATTGGTCTCCGTACCTGGCACGCCGCCAGCCGGATTATTCTGGTCGCGCTGGATCTCGCCGCTGAACACGCGCTTGCCAATAATCCCCTTGCCGTTGGTACTGCCATCCTCCGCATACTCGGGCAGATAGTAACGAATCAGCTCTTCCCACGTGCGGCCAACCTCTACGGTCGTATTCACACCGACACTGAAATTGTCTTCCCCAAACACCGGCTTCAGCAGCTCAATAATGTTCCGGCGGATAATCGCATTCTGCTCACTCTCAAGCGTAATCTTTAACAAGGACGCGTCATTCGACGATGAGACACTGTCGGTATCTATGTAGGGACTGCCATTTTGATCTTCAATCGTTACATTGTCAAAAATCAGGCCCTCAACCGCATGATTCACCGCACGGCGGATCGCCGCCGCCACCTCGTCCGTCAGCCTGCCGCTGCGCGTAACCACAACCACAGTCGCCGACGCCTCAATGGTATTGTTCCGGTTGAGTACGAAATCATTATCCTCTCCAGGGGTAACAAAAACCATCGCCTGACGCACATTGTCAAAGCGCTCGATCATCTCAGCCAACCGTTCCTGCAGCTCGAACCGCAAAAACGTTTCTCGATCCTGCTGGGTGGAAAGCGCGCTGATACTTTCCTTATATAATGTATAATTATCTGAACTTGCGGGGTAACCTGCTCCCAGGACCCGGGCTTTAAGCGTACTCTCCATGCTCTCTGGCACTAAGATCGTATCATTGCCCTGCACCTGATAATCCGATATACTTTGTTCCTGCAGGAAATTTATAATGGAGGTCATGTCCTCGCTGCTCAATTCCCGGAAGAGCGGAACATATGTTTTGTTCATCAAAACAACGGTCAGAATTATGCCCGCAATAACAAGCACGCCGGCAATCGCCAAGATTATCCGCCATGCCTTTTTGCTGACCTTGGAAAAAAAGCCCTTTGCCCTTTCTCCAAATTGTTTCATTTTCTCATCCACGCACGCATACCTCCGCTCGGAAGATTGCCTCTTCCTCTATATTCACCCCAAAATGGCGCAAACCACCCTAGGGCCTAACAACTACTCCTATTATACACTCCCATTCATAGATTTTCAAGAGCCAATCAAAAAAAACAAAGGGAATAACCGGTTTTTTTGCTGCAAACCTTATACACTCTATACAAAGTATCTAGTCTTTGTGCATAGAAAATATATTTATAATATATGAGTTTTCAAACCAATTTTAACATCCAAAAAAAACGGACTGGGAACAAATTTCCAGTCCGTAAGCGCGATTATGCATAAACATCGATGTTATAAGGACTTGGCGGAAGCATTTCCATCAGCTCCTGAAGCGCCAGTTCCTCTGTCTCCATCGTCTTTTTGGTAACCGCCATGTCATAAGACTGCGCAAACTGTGCCGCGCTCATTGACATCGCAGTCGATGCAATGCTGTTCATCAGATCCATCTCATTTTTCCTCCTTTCTCAATCATGATGCAGGCCTGCCAAAGTCTGTTAAAACCGCAGCCGCTCAATTTATATATCGAAAACTTTAGAGAAAAAGTAAATGTCCCAGGAAATTTTTTTCCCGCTCTGCCCGCCCTCTGACCAGACGAAGAATGCCCCAGGGCTGCTCAGACCCCGGGGCATCCTTCATAAAAAGGTAGGATAGAGAGAGTAGAAAGCATTGTAAGCAGCTGTTGTGCATCGTGCTGCTCTGAAAGGGGGAACAGGTCCGGCGGCGCTTTCTCTGTCCGCCTGACCATGTTCTAAGTATAACGAAGAATTGTGTAAAAATGATGTACATTCTTTGAAAAATCAAGAAACAATCTATGACATATCTCCCCCGCGGCCAGCTTCTGTATGCACGGCTGATGCCGCCGGCAGCAGCAACTTCAACGCCGCTCCCACCGGTTTTTAGTCCTGCCGCTCCCATTCGTTGTCCCGGGTCTCGCGGAAGCGGGCGGCAAAGGCAGGCGGCTCCCCATGATGATATAGATGAGAAATATCACCAAAAGCCAGCATCCGAAAGGACGCCGTACCGGCCCGGCGTTCCTCGGTTGCAACTGTCGTAACCGAGCTTGGCGCAGCACAGGTACCATGCCAAAGTACCATCGGAGAAACGTTCAGCAAATGACTAAGCAGTACACACCCCACCCCAAAATGACAAAAAAACACCAAAGTATCATTGTTGGGCCGTTCCGCGCTGTAAAGGTATCCTTCTCTCCGGTAGCCGTATCCCTCCAGCAGACGGTCGAGCGCCCCAGTGACCCGGTCATATTCGGCCTTTACCCTGCCTGCACGAAAAATCTCGGCTTCCTGCCATCGGTCAATATGGAAAAATCGTTCGTCAGCCGTCCAATCCTGCGGTAGCCAATCCCAGGGTATCATTTCCCGTCCCCCCGCATCTGGGCGGCGAATAGGGGCATGGAACTCCCGCAGCCATCCGCACTCCTCCGCAGTGCGATGCACCTTATTCAGCGTCAGAGATGCGGTGTCCTTCGCTCTCCCAAGCGGGGAAACATAATATGCCCTTGTCTCAATTTGAGCAAGCCGCTCCGCAAGTAGCCCGGCCTCCCTCCATCCTTTTTCCGTCAAAGAATCCATCGTATAATCCGGGTCTCCATGCCGTACAATCAATAATTTCATAATGCTGACATCCTTTCTTCTTGTCGCCGTGTCCCGCCCCATACCGGCAAAATCACGCCCAATTTCAACCATATATTGCCAATACACTGGCAGACAGGATGAAAAATACCCGTCTTTTTTAGCGCACTTTTCATAGTCCCTCCGCCTATCGGAAAAGTTCAATCCTATCATAATATTGTAATAGACTTTGCCGCGGCTTTCCAGCCCCAGCATTCACTTTTTTAAAAAATATAAAACCGAGCGGCTTTGCATTTACCTGTACCGCTGCAAACAATAGAATTTCCACAGAATTTGTCAAAAAACATAAACTTTATCAGCAAAAATCTATCCCGTACTATCCCATCAATTTGCGAAATTGCCCAAAATATCCTTAGCACTGTTGTTAAAATTGCCGGTTTTTTACTTTTCTTTCAAGCCACGCTTGACAGGAAGCAGCAAATACGGTATCCTTTGAACATAAGTAAATCTGTCTTGTGACTGGTCATGCAGGCAAGGCCAAACAACCGGAGTGTATTCCGGTCGTTTGGCCTTTTTCTTTTCAGAAAAAGATTGGGAAACCGGGCATCTGGCAGATTCGGCGCCACAAATCGCCGGACTTTATGGACACAGCGCCATTAAGAAAAGAAAGGGGGACACCAGAAGGAAACCGTATCCGTTTTTCCAAAGCTGTACCAAGTAACCGAAGCATGCAGATTCGTGCGCCGGGTTCCCCGGCAGCAAGACAAAAACTGAGGGAATTTCAAAATTTTTTTGCCGCAGCACTGCTTGTAAAGGTTATTTATACAACTTATCCGACAGGAAACCGGCGGTGCGTTTTTCCACGGAGCATTATGAATGAGAAAAAAAAGACCTATCGCATCCACCATGTGATCGGCAACAACTTTGTCGCCGTGCTGGAGGACGGACAGGAGGTCATCCTGCGCGGATTGGGCATCGGCTTTAAAAAACAGCCGGGCGACCTAGTCCCAGCCTCTCGGGTGGAAAAAATTTACGCACTGCGGGATCCGGAAAAGTCCAGCCGTCTGGTGCAGCTGCTGGCTGACGTACCGTCCGAGTTTCTGGACGTCAGCACCGCGATCATCGAGCACTCTGAAAAGGCGCTCGGCTGCCGGCTCAGCGAGAATATTTATATTACGCTCACCGATCATATCTGTTTTGCTGTCGAACGGCTGCAGAACGGCGCTGCATATCCCAATCACCTGCTCTGGGAAATCCAAAGCTTTTATCCCAGTGAATTCTCGCTGGGACAGACGGCGCTCGACCTGATTGACCGTCAGTTAGGCTACCGCCTCAGCGAAGACGAAGCCGGGTTTATCGCGCTGCATATTGTCAATGCTGAGATCAATGGGAAAATGGCCGATATGATCCGAATCACCGAAATCGTCAGCCGCATCATTGACATTGTGCAGGCCTATTACAGCATACACCTCGACGAGCGGTCATTGGATTATGGGCGCTTCCTCACCCATTTGAAATTTCTGGGCCAGCGCATTACCCAGAATAAATACACAGGGGAGCGGGATTCAGAATTCCAGGGAATGCTTGCGCGACGCTATCCGGAGGCCTACCGCTGTGCTGGGCAGATTCGAAACGGCCTGCAAAAAAGTTTCCAGATCCTGCTGCCCGCCGAGGAACTGACCTTTCTGACCATCCATCTGCATCGGCTCGCCCTATCTATGGGGCTTGCTGAAAACGAACTGTAAAGGAGTAATTTCAATGAAAGATAAAGTTTTTGGGGTTTTGCAGCGTGTCGGACGCTCATTTATGCTGCCAATCGCTATTTTACCGGTTGCCGGCTTGTTCCTGGGCATCGGTGGCTCATTTACCAATGAAACCATGCTGCAAACCTATGGCCTGATGGGAGTGATGGGCCCAGGCACCTTTATTAACGCCATTCTGCAGGTACTGAACGCTGCCGGCTCCATCGTATTCGATAACCTGCCGATCATCTTTGCTATGGGCGTCGCTATCGGCATGGGCAAGCAAGAAAAAGAAGTCTCCGCACTGGCTGCCGCAATTTCCTTCTTTGTCATGCACGCCACCATCGGCGCGATGCTGACCGCTTTCGGCGCACCTACGCTCAGCGGCGCAACCGCCAGTGTCGTTGGCATCCAGTCGCTGCAAATGGGCGTTTTCGGCGGAATTCTGGTCGGTCTGGGTACGGCAGCACTGCACAATAAATTCTATAAAATCCAACTGCCGCAGGTGCTGTCCTTTTTCAGCGGCACACGGTTTGTTCCGATTGTTTCGTCAGCCGTTTATCTGGTTGTCGGTATTGTCATGTACTATGTCTGGCCGCTCATACAAACCGGCATTAACGCACTGGGCGGCTTCGTACTTGCCTCAGGCTATGCGGGAACCTGGCTGTACGGTTTTATCGAACGCGCACTCATTCCGTTCGGTCTGCACCATGTCTTTTATATTCCTTTCTGGCAAACCGCGCTGGGCGGCACGGCAACCGTCGCCGGGCAGCTGGTTGAGGGTGCGCAGAATATCTTCTTTGCCGAGCTGGCTGTCCCCGGTATCGAACATTTCTCTGTTTCGGCAACCCGTTTTATGGCGGGCAAATTCCCACTGATGATTTTTGGCCTTCCAGGCGCAGCTTTCGCACTCTATCGCTGTGCAAAACCCGAAAACCGGAAGGTCGTCGGCGGGCTGCTTCTGTCAGCAGCGCTGACCTCTATGCTAACGGGCATCACCGAACCGCTGGAGTTCACATTCCTGTTTGTCGCGCCGGTGATGTATGTGGTGCATTGTATTTTTGCAGGCGCTTCCTATATGATTATGCACATTCTGAATGTCGGCGTCGGTCTGACCTTCTCCGGCGGCCTGATCGATCTGACACTGTTCGGCATCATGCAAGGCAATGCCAAAACCAGCTGGCTTTGGATTCTTGCCGTTGGAGCAGCCTATTTTGCACTATATTACGTGGTATTTTCGCTGATGATCACAAAGTTTGATTACAAAACACCGGGACGGGACGACGCTGAAATCAAGCTTTACACGCGCAAGGACGTCGATGCCCGCAAAGAAAACGGCCAGGATGACCAGGAAGCATAACCCGCTTATGGTTCTTGAAGACATCTCGAAAAATGTCGAGGTAACGTTACGTGAAAAGAGTGTAGATATGGTTGTTCCGGATACTATCGGAAACATTGAATGCGG
>CANPPM010000166.1 GCA_947575935.1 uncultured Butyricicoccus sp.
CTGAAATTGACATTCCGGAAACTTTTGGGATTGATGGAGGTGAAGTTCTCCACCTCGAACACGACCTCGCCCGGGGTGTTATCCCGCGGCGGGAAGAGGTTTGTCAGCTCGCGGCCGACCATTTTGGTGATAATAAAGTCGGTGGTCAGTTCCTTGGCATCCCAAGTACCGATATACTGCCCATCCCGCATGATGGTTACTTCATCCGAGATACGCAGGATTTCATCCATTTTATGGCTGATATAGACGATCGAAACCCCTTCGGACTTCAGGTCCTCGACAATGCGGAACAGCGCCTCGACCTCATTCTGTGTGAGGGAGGAGGTCGGTTCGTCCAGAATCAGCACTTTGCAGTTGGCAGATACGGCTTTGGCGATTTCGACCGACTGCATCTGCGATACGCTGAGCGTACCGACCTTTTGCTTGGGGTCGAAGTTCATGCGTACTTTTTTAAGCAGCGCCGCCGTATCTTCATTCATTTTATCGTGGTCGACAAAGGGGATCCCAAGCACCCGCTTAATGGGATATCTCCCCAAAAAAATATTCTCTGCCACCGAACGCGCAGGGATCGGCTGCAGCTCCTGATGCACCATTGCAATGCCCTTGTGCAGCGCCATCAGCGGGTCGGTGATGATGACCTTTTCCCCCTCGTAATAGATTTCGCCCTCGTCCATCTTGTAAATGCCGAACATGCATTTCATCAGCGTCGACTTTCCGGCGCCGTTCTCGCCCATCAGGGCGTGCACCGTGCCCGGGCGCAGACGGAGCTGCGCGCCGTTCAGCGCCTTGACGCCAGGAAAGGTCTTGACGACATTCCGCATTTCCAGGCGGTATTCCGACATGCCTCTTTACCTCCCATTCACCTTATTTTTGAAAATGGGTGAGCCGCAAGCGCGGCCCACCCATTTGCTTCTGAATACACTGCTCCGTGCCGCAGCGTGATTTGCTTCACGCTGGCGGCGGTGGTCAAATCCGGCGGCTGTGCATCAAGCTGTACCCCTTTTGGAGAGGTGCAAAGCGCAGGCTTTACTCCTTAACCTTTGCCCTTAACAACCTTTGCATAGTCTACCCAATAATAATTCTGGATATCCTTGCCCTCAAGCAGCTCAATGGTAACTTCACAGGCCTTGTTTGCCTGGCCGACGTCGTCGTTCTTTACGGTGCCGGTCATGGTGCCGTTATTAACCATTTCTACGCATTCTTCCAGCGCGTCAACGCCGACAAGGTAAATATCCTTGCCAACCTCACGGCCAGCCGCAGTAATGGAGGCGTAGGCGCCAAGCGCCATACCATCATTGTTGCAGAAAATAACGTCAATCTTGTCGCCGAACTGGGTCAGGGCGTTGGCCGCGATGGTCTGGCCCTGCGCGGTATCCCAGTTGCCAACCTGTGCAACCAGCTCTTCACACTCGATGCCGGCATCCTTGAGCGCCTTGATCGAGAATTCGGTGCGGTACTGCGCGTCGGAGTTCTCCGGGTCGCCGATGATCATGACATAGGAAACTACGCCGTCGCCATTGCGGTCGCCGTGATCGGGCAGCTCTGCAATGATTTCGCCCTGATAGGTGCCGGACTGGCGCGCATCCGCGCCGACATAGCAGACCTTCGGGTTATCAAGGATGACCTTGGCCGACTCGTCGACGATATTGCCGTCGGCGTCCTTCTCGTCTCCGGGAGGTTCGCGGTTGATCAGGATCAGCGGAATATCAGCCTCTACGCAGAGGTTGACGATCGCCTCGGACGAGGAGGTCTGGACCAGGTTGCAGATAATGGCATCCATCTTCTGGGTGATGAAGGTCTGAATCTGGTTGGTCTGGGTTGCCATGTCGTTGTTGGAGTCGACCATGGTGACCTTGTACTTTTCGTAGCCCGCCTTTTCGTTTTCAGCGTCAAAGTAGGCCTGAATATCCTGACGGTACAGGGTCATAAAGTTATCGTCAAACTTGTAAATGGCAACGCCGACGTTGTACGTTTCGCCGTCAGCCGCGGGTTGCTGTGCGTCTGCGCCGCTGTCTGCGGGCTGCTGTGCATCCGAGCCGCTGTCCGCAGGGGGCGTATCGTTTCCGCCGCCGCAGGCCGCGAGGGAGAAGCACATCATGAGTGCGAGCAGCAATGCTAACATTCGTTTCATTTTGAATTCTCTCCTTTTTCTTATTTCACTTTCTCGGCTGGACCGCCGTCGGGCCGGCGGCCTTCCCCGTCTATGGTTCGATTTTAACATCGAAGAAAAGCAATAGCAAGCCCAATCTTGTCTTTTAGTAAATTTTTAGCAGTTTCAAACAATTTCCAGCTTATTCTTTTGTAAAATAATCCAAAAAAATTGAAACCACTTTGTCACCATTTGCTCTAATCGTCAAAAAAGTGTCGATTTCCACAAAAAGACCCTTGAACTCTCCGGGGTTCTGACGTAAACTATAATTGTCTGAGTAAAATTTACTGAATCCTAGGCTTTGCACTGCGTTCTGCGGGCGTGTGGCGTATTTTCGTCCATCCCCGCCGCCGGCAGAGCCGGATGAAAAGATAGAAACGCTGTGGGGAGGGCTGCATATGGCAACGCTGAAGGAGCTGGCCGCATATTCCGGCTATTCGGTAGCGACGGTGTCGCGTATTTTAAATAATGACCCGACAATGGCAGCGAGTGAGGAGACCCGTAAGCGGGTCCTGGAGGCGGCCGGCGCGCTTGGCTATGAAAAAAGCCGCAGAAGCCGCGGGGGGAAAGCCCTCCGCCTGGGGGTAGCGGAAATGCTGACGCCGGCGGAACAGCTGGACGATCCCTATTATTTATATCTGAAAAATTTTGTCGCACAGGAATGCCTGGAGCGCAGGATTGACCTGATCCCGCTGCAGCAGCAGGGCGAGGGCTTTGTACAGTTGCTGCCCGCTGCGCTGGATGGGGTGATTGCCATCGGCATTTTTACCGCGCAGCAGCTGAATGCGCTGCGCGGCTTGTCCGGCAACCTGGTTTTTCTGGATTCGTCCCCGGATGAGGCGCACTGCGACTCGGTGGTCATCAATTACCGGCTGGGGATCGAGCAGGCGCTGGATCATCTGTTTGAGCTGGGACACCGGCAAATTGGGTTCATAGGCCCCGCAACCAAACTGGACGATTGGAAGCGGCCCGCCCCTGAGCTGCGGCGGCAGCTGTTTATCCATTTCATGAGTGAACGCAATGCCTATGATTCCAGATACCTGATTGATGTGTCGACCAACGCGGCCGAAACTGTCTCCGTCCTGGGACGGCATCTGCGCGCGGGCCGGCCGATGCCCACCGCTTTCCTGACGGCAAACGAGGAAAATGCGATCGGCACGGTCCGTGCGCTGCAGGCGGCCGGCCTGCGTGTGCCGCAGGACATCTCAATTATCTCGTTTAATGATACGCCGCTGTCCGAGCTGTTTGACCCGCCGCTGACTTCGATTTCGACCCATGTGCAGGAAATGGGCCGTATGGCGGTGCAATTGGCGGTTGAGCGCATTCCGCGCACGGGTCCGCTGCGCGAGCTGCCGGTCAAGCTGATCGTGCCGCCGTCTCTGGTTTTGCGCGGCAGCGCTGCCGCCCTGCTGAAACTGCACGAAAACACAGAAGCGTGCACTAAAAATTTGTGAAGAATTTTAGTAAAATTACACTTGAAATTTTACTAAAATTAAGGTATGATAAGGACAATCTAACAGAGGGGCTGGGCCGGCGGCGGCGGGACCGTCCCGAAGACGAAGAAGGGAGCAAAAATATGATTCCTTGCAGTACACTGCTTGACCGCCTGGCTGCGGGCGAGTATGACGAGCGGCTGCGGTATATTTATTGTTGCAGCGATGACGGCCTGATTCGCGCACGTGCGCGCGTACGGTCGGTGGTAGAGGGGTTTCAGCACACCTTCGGCCGGCCGGAGGACACACCGGTCGGATTGTTCAGCGGCCCTGGGCGCACCGAGCTGGGGGGCAACCATTCCGATCATCAGCACGGGCGGGTGTTGGCGGCGTCAATCAACCTGGACGCGCTGGCCTGCGCGGCTCCGAACGGGACGTCGGTCATCCGGATCTTGAGCGAAGGGTATCCGATGCTGGAGGTTACGCTGTCCGACCTGATTCCGGACGAACGGGAGCGGGATACTTCGGCGGCGCTGGTGCGCGGCGTGGCGGCTAAAATTTCCAGTCTAGGCTATACCGTGGGGGGATTTGACGCCTATGTCAGCTCAAACGTACTGGGCGGTTCGGGGTTGTCCTCCTCGGCGGCCTATGAGGTCATGGTAGGGGTGACCATCAGCCATCTGTTTTGCCATGACGCGCTGACGGCGGTACAGCTGGCGCAGATTGGCCAGTATGCGGAGAATGTATACTTCGGCAAGCCCTGTGGGCTGATGGACCAGATGGCATCGGCGGTCGGTTCTGCGGTGGCGATCGATTTTGCGGACATTGAAAATCCGCAGGTTCGTCGTGTGGACTATGATTTTGGAAAATCCGGCCATGCGCTGTGTATTATTGACACAGGCGCAGACCATGCGGATTTGACCGATGAATACGCCGCGATCCCGCTGGAAATGGGACAGGTTGCCGCTTATTTTGGCAAGCCGGTGTTGCGGGAGGTGCCGGAAGCGGAGTTCCGTGCAAGCATTCCCGCGTTGCGGGAGAAGACAGGCGACCGTGCCGTATTGCGTGCGATTCATTTCTTTGCGGAGGACAAGCGTGCGGCAGAAGAGGCGGCGGCGCTTGATGCGGGCGATTTCGGGCATTTCCTGCGTATCGCGGAGCAGTCCGGCCATTCCTCCTACATGTATCTGCAGAATATTTATTGCGCGCTGCATCCCAAGGAGCAGGCGGTGGCGATTGCGCTTGCGGCGGCAGAGGACGCGCTTGCGGGCGAGGGAATGTGCCGCGTGCACGGCGGCGGTTTTGCCGGCACCATACAGGCGTTTGTTCCGCTGGCCAAGCTGGACGGGTTCCGCGCCCGGATGGAAGCGGTCCTAGGGGCGGGCCGCTGCATGGTACTGAGCATCCGTCCTGAGGGCGGGATCGTCCTGATCGATTAACGGCTGTTGTAGCATGGGCGCAGAGTGCCGGAGCGGATCCGGCAAGGCGTGACAGAAGCATCCGCCTGCCTGCGGCGGCTCGGATGCGGGACAGGTTCCCGATAAATTTGACGAAATGAGAGGTTTTCTGTTATGGCGATTCTTGTACTTGGCGGCGCGGGCTATATCGGCTCGCATACCGTATATGAACTGATCGACGCAGGCCGCGATGTGGTCATTGTAGATAATCTGCAGACCGGGTTCCGGGCCGCGGTCCATCCAAAGGCGCGTTTTTATCCGGTGGATATCCGGGACCGCAAGGCGCTTGACGAGGTCTTTGAAAAGGAATCTATTGAGGGCGTCATTCATTTTGCCGCGAGTTCCCAGGTCGGGGAAAGCATGTCCGACCCGCTGAAATACTATGATAACAATTTGTACGGCACCATGGTTCTGCTGCAGGCAATGGTCGCGCATAAGGTTGGCAAGATCGTATTCTCATCGACCGCCGCGACTTACGGCGAGCCTGAGCGGGTGCCGATCCTTGAGGGGGACCGCACCTGCCCGACCAACTGCTATGGAGAGACCAAGCTGTCCATGGAAAAGATGATGGCATGGGTCTCTAAGGCGCATGGGCTGCGCTTTGTTGCGTTGCGTTATTTCAATGCTTGCGGCGCGCATGTTTCCGGCGCGATCGGCGAGGCGCACAATCCAGAGACCCATTTGGTTCCGCTGATCCTGCAGGTTCCGAACGGCCAGCGTGACAAGATTTCTATTTTTGGTGACGACTATGCCACAAAGGACGGTACCTGTATCCGCGATTATATCCATGTCACCGATCTTGCGCAGGCGCACATCCTCGCGCTCGACTATCTGATGAAGGGCGGCGAGAACAATGTGTTTAACCTTGGGAATGGCGTCGGCTTCACAGTCAAAGAGGTCATCGACTGCGCACGCCGCGTCACCGGCCATCCGATTCCGGCCGAAATGTGCCCGCGCCGGGCGGGGGATCCTGCACAGCTGATCGCATCCTCTGAGAAGGCGAAGGAAGTGCTCGGGTGGAAACCCCGCTTTGACGATCTTGATACGATTCTTTCGACTGCTTGGGGCTGGCATAAAAATCATCCCCATGGTTTTGAGGAGGTCTAAGGCATGGTTGATTCTGCAATCGGGAAACTGGTTGACTACGCAGTAAGAAACGGACTGATTGACAGCTGTGACCGGATCTGGGCGTTAAACTCGAT
>CANPPM010000167.1 GCA_947575935.1 uncultured Butyricicoccus sp.
AACTCGGTGCTGAATTCAGCCTCTACCATGTTCACGCTGGATCTTTATCGTTCTGCGCTGAACCCATCGGCGTCCGATGTCAAGTGCGTGAAAATCGGCAAAATCTATGGTACGATTGCGGGCTGTATCTCAATTGTAATTGCGCCGTTTGTCATGTACGCCGAGGGCATTACGACCTTCCTGAATTCTATGAGCCAGTTTGTTTCTCTACCGGTGCTGTGCACGATTTTGGGCGTATTTATGTTTAAGCGGCTGCCCGCATACACCCCGAAGATCATCACCGTGATCCATGTCGTTTGTTATGGCGCATTCCTGTTGTTAAAGCCTTGCTATCCGGGTTCAGAGAATCCCATCCATTATTTGTATGCCATGGCGGCGCTGTTCCCGATCGAGCTGATCATTATGTGGGCGCTTGATAGATTTCGTCCGGCGGAGGCGTATGTTCTGCAGGATGTCGGTGCAGTGGATCTGACGCCGTGGAAGCATCGGCATTTGGTGTCCGTTGCTGGTTTGGTGCTTGCAATAGCCATTTATGTGGTGTTCTCGCCGGCCGGGATTGCTGCATAAGAGGCTTGCCGTACACCCAAAAGGCGTATGAAATGCGCTGGATACAGCGTTTTCCGAAGCCTCGCTTCCGATGCGTTGCCGCCGTGGCGGGCACAAAAAAGCCGCTGGCATAGTTGCCGGCGGCTTTTGACGTAGGATTCTGCTGTGCGTGCCGGGGCCCACGTTTTGTCGCTGCAAAAGAGCGAAGAGGGACGAACAGGCACGCTAGGAAGAGCGTAGGCGCGAGGTATCAACGCCCTCAAGCTGCAGCAGCTGCAGTTTGACCGGAAGGCCGCCCGCATATCCCGTCAGGCTCCGGTTGGCCGCAATGACGCGGTGGCAGGGTATGATGATTAAAATAGGGTTATGGCCGATCGCGCCGCCGACTGCCTGGCCTGGCATGCCCGGCCGGTGCATGCGCAGCGCCACCTCCCGCGCCAGTGCGCCATAGGTGGTGACTTCGCCGTAGGGGACTTCGCACAGGGCCGACCAAAGGGCCTGCCGGAAGCTGCTGCCTGCCGGGCGCAGCGGCAGCTCGCACGGAGAGGGACGCTGCCCGTCGAAATAGCGGTTGAGCCAGCCGGCAGCGGCCTCCAGTACCGGCGTTGTTCCTGTGGCTGGGGGGTCAGCGGGCAGGCTCTCTGCAAAATGCTTTTGCCCTTCCAGCCAAAGGCCGATCAGCGCGCCGTCTTGCGCTGCCAGCGTAAGACGCCCGACCGGCGACGGGTAAATCGCCATATGCAGCATGTAAACATCCCCTCTCGTTTCGCAATATTTGCTATTATATCATAAAAAAGGAAATTTGTATAGATTTATTTTGGGCCGTACCGTATAACGAGAGGGTGCGTCTGACAGATGTCCAGGCACAAACGTTTAAAAGCACATAGCCGCCCGGCGCTGATGCCGGATGTCCATGTGCTTTTGGGAGATGCCGGCAGAGGATTCCGCCTGGCCTAAGAGACTGGGCGCTTACAAAAGGCCCTGCATGAGGTTGACAAGCGTTTTCCCGAATGGGGAGGCATAAAAACGTTTTGCGGTGAGATCGGCGGCAACAAAGCGTATTTGTACCCAACCAGCGCCGGGAGGCGCATATTTTTGCTCGAAATCAGCTTTTTTCAGTGCTTTGATCAGCGTTTTTTCCACTGCATCCACGGCAAGGATAATGGAGAGGATGGAAAATTCATGTGCGCGGTCAAGCTGGGCAGCTGTTCCCCACGCAGCCCAGGCGCACTGAACAGCAGACGCAGCTCATGGCTGTGGGTATAACTGCCGGTGCCGATCACACCGAACATCTTTTTTTCCTGCGACAGGGAATAACCGGCGGCCAGTGCACAGCCGCGGCCGGCGATCAGGACGCCGCGTTCCCGCTCCTGGAAGGCGGCGGGCAGCGAAGCGTCCAAGCGGTCGCGAAAAGCGATAAAATCCTGCGCAAACTGCTGTTCCATTCCGGTCTCCTTTTCACATCTCATGGGGATATGCCCCGGCTTTGGTCATGTCAGCGATTGCGGCGACCACAGTCGGCTTGTCCTCCCGGTAGGTTACGCCGAACCAACGTGCATCGGTGGTTAAGACCTGTGCGGTCGCCCGTCCGGCGCGGGTCAGCCAATCGACTGTGCTGGGCAGATAGAGCTCGGCTTTCATGGGATCCTGCTGCAGTCTGTTTGCAAAAAAGTCCCGGAGCATGACCTCAAGCTCGTCCAGATAACCGGCGGGGAAGCCCCAAAGATTCATGGAAACCGGCGTACCTTCCCGGATGATGCCGCCCGGTTCCTTGCCCTCAGCTTCATAGCGGATAACGCCGCGGTCGTCGCGATAAATTTTGGTACGTTCTACAATGGAAGTCAGGCGGCCTTCTGCATCCGTGGCACATACGCCGCGCGCAACCGAACCGTTTTCGGTAAGCGTGTTTTCCACCTTATAGCCGATGACGCAGCAGCGGTGAACCGGATCCATACGGTCAATACCGGAAAGATAGGTAAAGATCTGTTGGAAAGCGTCCGCGCCGTAGAAGTCGTCGGCATTGATGACCGCAAACGGTGCGTCGACAACGTTGTGTACACAGTAGACAGCGTGTCCCGTGCCCAGCGGCTTGACCCGGCCTTCCGGCGCGGTCAGACCCGCCGGGAGCTTGTCGGGCAGCTGATAAACGTAATCGACCTGCATCCGCCGGGCCGCACGTGCGCCAATGGTGCTTTCGAACGCTTCGCGCAGCTCGGGCTTGATGATGAAGACCACACGGCGGAAGCCGGCACGATATGCATCATATACAGAGTAGTCGAGGATCATTTGACCGGAGGGGCCGACCGGGTCGATCTGTTTCAGTCCGCCGTAGCGCGAGCCCATACCGGCAGCCATCACCACAAGAATGGGGGTATCCATGGGAATCAGGTTCCTCCCTTATTCAAAATATAGTACTTCTATTATACGCGCATCCTTTCTCAAATGCAACCCTTTCTCCTGCTGTCCGGAACGGCAAACGGAGAAAAATGTCGATTACTGTTGTTTTTTGCCCGGCTAGTCTTGCAAAAAAACAGCCGGGATGGTATCATAAGGACAGACGTGGATGCGTATGCTTCTCCAGAGGGGGGTTCGATGAAACGGAAGGATCTGCAGGCGCTGGCTGCCATCGCGCTGTTTTATATTGTGATTGAATCGGCTGGCATTACCTGTCCCATCCGCTTTTTGTCCGGGATTTCCTGCGCGGGCTGTGGGATGAGCCGTGCCTGGCTTTCGCTGCTGCGGCTTGTTTTTTCCCGGGCGTTTTGGTATCATCCGCTTTTTTGGCTGCCTGTCCCTGCGGCGGCTGTGCTGCTGTTTCAAAGGCGGCTGCCAAAGCGGATGTTTCAGGTGTGTATGGGCATCTGCGGCGTGCTATTCCTCGCGGTTTATCTGGTCCGGCTTTTTATGCCGGGTGAAATTGTCGTTTGCTCGCCAGCGCAGGGGCTTGTGGGGCGTCTGATTTCGGAGTTGCTTGGCCGGATAGATTAAAAACTAAGGATAAAGGGAGAATTGACTGTGAATTGTTGGAAATGTGGAAAAGAGATCGGCGACGGGACGCGTTTTTGCGTGCACTGCGGCGCCGACCAGCAGTTGGCGCCGCCTGAGGATTCCCAGCAGGCGCCTAAAATTTCGCTCGAAAAGCAGGAGACGCAGCACAATAGCGCCGGGCCTCAGGGTCAGTGGCAGCAGGACGGTTCCGGACCGCAGTGGCAGTCGCCGCAGGGGCAATATACGCCGCCTGCTGGCGGACCGCAGTGGAACGCTGCCAGCGGGAATCATAAAGTCGTTTTGAACATTTTTGCCGGCATTGCGGCGGCGCTTCATGTGCTGTGGGGATTGAAGGACCTGACGGGTATTTTTGGTCTGTTGGCTTACCGGTATGCGCCGGCGCTGCTTTTTTTGCCGCTGTCGCTTTTGACAGTGGCGGCGAATTTCTGTATGGCTGGGATTCTGCTGATGATTGTACTGAAGCAGGACGATCGGAATGCGGATGGGCTTCTTCTTCTGCTGGCTGGCGGTGCGGCGGTCAAGACTGCGGCGCAGTTCCTGGGACTGGGGCTCACGTACATGTTTATGTTCGGATATGGGTCTTTGGATCCGTTTGTGCGATTCCTGACGGCGGTGTTGGGATCGGTCGTTACAGTAGCCGGCGTCTATGCGATCCGGCGGTATTTGATGCAGGAAATGCCGCTTGCGAATAAAACGCAGGAGGATTTTAAGCAGGACGTGCGCCAGGCGCTTGCCAGCCTGGGTCAAAACGCGCAGCAGGCGCAGTTTGACGCCAATGGGCAAAACCAGCAGAACACGCAGTATCAGCAGTACCAGTACCAGCAGCAGAACACGCAGTATGCGTACGGTCGGCAGCAGTCTGCGCAGGTACCGCCGATGGGATATGCCGCGTACCGTCTGAAGGCGGACCGGAGCCTGATCGCGTATATTCTGCTTAGTATTATTACCTGCAACATTTACAGCTTTTATTTTATTTACGCATTGGCACGGGATACGAATGTGGTCTGTGCGGGCGACGGCTCCAAGACGGCGGGGATGTTGAAGCTGATGCTGCTCAGCGCTCTGACCTGCGGAATTTATGGATTTTATTGGTATTATAGCCTGGGGAACCGCCTGGCGGCAAATGCGCCGCGCTATGGCATGAATTTTCAGGAGAACGGTACGACGGTCCTGCTGTGGTTCGTTTGTGGCAGCCTGTTGTGTGGGATTGGTCCTTTTCTCGCAATGCATATCATTATTAAAAATTTGAATGCCTTGTGTGGCGCATATAATTACTCGCATGGGATCTAAAGATCGGTTTGAAAAGTTTTAAAACGCCGGCCTTGATCCGTATTTTGCCGATTGTAAATCCGGTTCTTAGGTTGATGTCCGTCCTAAACCAAGGCAAGCAGGCCGGGACGGCTGGATAGACGGATGACGGATATGGATGCCCTGCGCATAGCGGCTGGGGCCGGTTTGCAGCGAATGCTTTCCAAGAAGGGCGCTCTGGATGGGAACAGGGCGCTCTTTTTCTGTCCCGCATAGGAATTGAAAACGCACCGGCAGGACGCGTGGGAATTGCTGTAGACTTTTGGGAATTTTCATGATATAATAGCGGCAGACAGCTGTAATATGCGGGGTTCTTGCGGGGGCGCCGGCAGTCGGACAGCGAAAGGAGATGAGCAGCCGTGTGGAAAGGAAGGGCGGAATCCGGCCACATGCGGGAAAAGCTGCGGCGTGCTGAGCTTGCGCTGGGTTTGCTTGCGGTGCTGTCCTGCGGCTGCAGCGCAAGCCCGGAGGAGGAGGCGCTGCAGGTGCCGGACGCGCCTTTGGCCGCGGATAGCAGTACGCACACGGCGGATGCGGTTCAATTTCAACACAGCCTGGATGGGTACCAGCCGCTGAAGCAGGAGTATCATTTCTATTTTACCTACAAGACGGTGCATCCCTGGTGGGATGCGGTCGCGCTGGGGATTGAGGAGGCGGCAAGGCAGTTTCAGGAGGCCGGTGTCATCATCAATTACGAGTATCTCGCTCCGCACGGCACTTCAGCCCAGGATCAGACGGCGCGGCTAACAGACGCCGCCCAGCGGGGGTTTGATGTGATCGGTGTGGATGTTGCCGATGTGGATATCATTACGCCCGTTATCAATGCATTGATAGCGGATGGGCATAAGGTGATGACCTTTTCCAGTTCGGATGCGTCGAAGGAAGATGGCTGCAGCCGGATTGCATATGTGGGCAATACTCATAATTATGAGGACGGCGCAGAGCTGGCCGAGGCCCTGTGCAAGAGGCTGAACTATCAGGGGAAGGTTGCGCTTTTGGTGGGGACGCCGGGGGCGCCCTGCCACGAGGACCGCGCGCTGGGGGCACAGGACGTTATTGCGAAGTATCCGGGGATAGAGATTGTAGAGACTGCGTATGATGAGGATACCGTGGACAAGGCGTATCAGTTTGCGCGGGCATTTTTGGAAAAGCATGACGACCTGTCGGGGATGATCTGCTGTAATATGAGCAACCCGGTCGGCGCTGCCAGGGCGGTCCTGGAGGCCGGCAGGCAGGATCAAATCACGATTGTGGGGATGGACCATGACCAGGAGGCGCTAGAGTATCTCAGAGATGGGGTGATCTATGCCCTGGGGGTCCAGGACTGCTATTCGATCGGATTTGATACCGTACAGGTGGCGGTGAAGATTGCA
>CANPPM010000168.1 GCA_947575935.1 uncultured Butyricicoccus sp.
GGATTCCTCCTTGGCGACAGGCGCTGCGGTGCGGGTCATCTTGTTCTTGACCTCGCCAGTCGCCGTGACGACCACGATCACAAAATTCAGTTCGTCAATCGCAATCAGCTCAAACCGCCGGATGACGGTACGGCTCCGGGAAGGGGTGACCGCAACCGCCGTATAATCGGTCAGGGTAGAGATCAGCCGCCCGGCCTCCTGAATCAGCCGGTCAAGCTCCTTCACCTTGAGCTGCGTCATGCGGCTGAGCGCGTCGTCGTCCCGCACGGTCGGCACGCTGGCGCTCCCCATCAATTCGTCAACATACAACCGGTAGCCCAGCGGCGACGGAATACGCCCCGCCGAGGTATGCGGTTTTTCCAGATAACCCATTTCCTCCAGCTCACTCATCTCGTTTCGGATCGTAGCCGAAGAATAGGACAAACCAGGCATTGCAGCAAGTGTTTTCGAGCCAACCGGCTCTGCAGTCAACACATATTCGCCGATGATCGCCTTCAGGATCTGCTTTTTACGCGCAGAAAGCTCCATTGGCAGCCGCCTCCTTCCGGTGTTAGCACTCTGTCCCCCCGAGTGCTAACACTAATTTACCACCGTTGCCGCAAGAAGTCAAGAAGAATAACATGAATATTTTGTGAACTCGCACACCTTCTGGCAAAGCCGCACACATACTGACGCCTTCTGTCCGCGCAGCAAAAGGGCCCCCATTTACGGGGGCCCCTGCGAGCAAGTCTGTAAGCCGCGTTCTGTATTCGGCGATCATCTATCTGGGACGCGCGTCGCCGCGCGCCTCTAGCCATCCGTCGGAGCGGCCGGGCCGGCCCTTGCCCCTGTCGATGTTGCTGCGGATAGAGTTTACAGACCCCCCGTGTTGCCACGGGGCGTGGGGAGCTCTTACCTCACCTTTCCACCCTTACCGCACGCTTTCACGCACGGCGGTATCTCTCTGTTGCACTATTCCTAGGGTCACCCCCGGCAGACGTTATCTGTTATCCTTGCCCTGTGCAGCGCGGACTTTCCTCATGCCGGTTTTCCCGGCACGCAACCGCCTGGCTTACTCGCGCGGTCTATTATACCATACGCGCACATTTGACCGCAAGAGCCCGACAAATGTTTTTTTGAAAAACCGGAAAAAACTTTCATAACCGCGCAACCATTCGTCCCCTTTTGTTGTATAGTATAGTGTAGATCTACAACAACAAACAGAAGGAGGTGGGCAAGGGTGCGCGAAAAACGTCTGATCGCCCGGCTGCAAGCCGGCGAGCGCGGTGCGCTGGACCGCGTAATTGAAGCCTATACACCTTACATCAGTGTTATCGTGCATCGGATCTTATCGCCCACGCTGCCGCACGAAGAAATCGAGGAGGCAGTCGCCGACGTTTTCATCACCTTGTGGCAGAACACAGATAAGCTTGCAGGCGACAGCCTGAAGGGCTACCTGGCTGCAATTGCCCGTTCACGCGCAATCAACCGCCTGCGGCAGGCGCGGCCAGCCTGCGAGACGCTCGAACGCGTGCCCGGCGCCCTCCCCCCTCCGGAAGCGCAGGTGCTGGAAAACGAACGGGCCCGCACGCTGCGGGACGCGATTGAACGGCTCGGCTCGCCCGACCGCGAAATCTTTCTTCGTTATTATTACGAACAACAACCCATACACACCATAGCGGACGCGCTTTCGCTGTCGCCGTCAGCGGTCAAATCCAGGCTGATGCGCGGGCGGAAAAAGCTCCGGGCCGACTTTACAGAAAGGGGTGTTACCCTTGAAGAACTGCTTTGACCGGGTCAGCGCGCGCAAAGCTTACCGGATGACCGGCATTTCCGCGGATTCCGTCAGGCAGCGGGTCGCCCAAAAGCTCGGTGACGCGCCCGAAGAACAGGAAAGGACGAAACGGCGTATGAAAAAAAAGATATTTTTCAGTGTTCTGATCGCAGCAGTCATGTTCTGTACCGCCGCTGCCGCGCAGAATTTTTATCTCAGCCAGCTGCTTCCCGGCAATCTTGGGATCGTAGAACCGCACATCCAGACAGACCCCCTCTGCCGGCAGCTTGGAGAGTTTGAAGTGACTGTACTGGAATCCATCAGCGACGAAAGCAACAGCTATATGACCATTTTAATTAAGGGCCTGACCAGCAAAGCAAAGCAGCTGATCCAGGACGGCAACGGATATGAGATTCTCGAAGCCTATGTAGAAGGCTCCCTTGACAAGCCCCGCGCCGGAATGGTCCCCTATGAGATCGACGTTCTGTGCACCGACGATACGTTTGGCTTTATCGGCGAACTCCCCTACCCCAACCCAGATCATAAACCGGTCATTCTACAACTCGACCCATTTTTTCTGGAACAATTTTACCCAGGGACGACCGTACGGGAAACTCTGTCCGTCCCGACCGCCAACCAGGCCGGCAACGGCTTCACCATCACGCCGCATCAACAGGTTACCGCATATAAACACCTGTTCAGCAATGCGCCCGGCGTCATTGCCGTCAACAGCCTGAAAGAGCTTGAGGCACAGATCACCGTAGATAAAATTGTACTGTCACAGTTCGGCGTATGGATTGAATATACCGACAACACTAGCCAGTGCACGCCCGACGGATGCTTCTTTTTGCAAATGGCAGATGGTACCATTTTCACCTACAACCAGATTTTTGAGAGCGGCGGCGGCGGCGGCGAATGCCCTAGCTACACCCTGCGCGGAAGATTCCGTGAACTGCGGGATCTAAAGGAATTCAAAGCCTTTATCATCGGCAGCACCGCCTATCCGCTGGACGGAGGCACGCCGTATCCTGTCACAATCGATCAAAAACTGAAACCCTTTTTCCTGCCGGTTCTCAAACAAATAGATCCGGACCGCCCCAGATTCTATTATCCTGTCGAAGAGCTGTGCCGCAAACTGGGCGCCGGCTTTACCTGGGACGAAGCAAAACAGACTGCGACCGTCACTTACCACGGCCAGACGCTCCCGCTCTCCATGGGAGAAAGCACGTTAGCAATTCCCGGCCGCAACACAACCGTTACGGTGCGAACGATATCCTCCGACGGGACGCTGTATTCCAGTGGGCTGGGCTCGCCCCTCTGTCTATCGCTCATTGGAACCGGCGCCAATTTTGAACGCACGTGCATCCTTGTCCCCTAGAGCCCGTTTCAAACCCATCAAAACGCTGTTTCAAGGCGCCTTTTCCGCTAAAGCGCTGTCGATCCCCCTTGAAATCCGTCAGAATTGCTGTGGAAAACCGCCTTGCTCATCAAAAAATCTGCCCTTATCCGGCGCAAACAGGCTCTAGCATCTATTACAAATCGGGTCCGCCATTTTCAAACCGGGCCCTTCCCCTTCCGCGGTGCAGGCTTTCACAGACTGCACCGCTTTTCCAATCCGGCAAATTCCACAAACCGAAGCCGCTCCGCAGCTTCCTTTCTTTTCCATCTACGAACTTTATTTTACAATCTAACGATTTTATTTGGCAATCTGGATAAACTATGGTATAATGATTTGGCGAATAGTTTTGGCATCCACACGGAAAACCGTCTTTATGACATCCATAATGCACGCCCGGCGATTCGCGTACAAAAGTTTGACACAGCGGCTCCCCCCTTCTCAGCTGCGGGACCGCCTGCCTGTATAAGGAGGCATCGAGCTTTGGCGACAACAAAGAGAAAACGCAAAAAAGCAAAAAAACCGAATATTTTCTTCCGGCTCTTCCGCACGCTGCTGCTGATGGTCGTAACGCTGATACTAATTGTCAGTATCTGCGCCGTTTGCTGCGGCATGGCATTCGCCTACTACGTGCGGGAATACATTCTGCCCAATGCGGATGTGCCCATCGACAACATCGGCCTCAACATGACCAGCATCATCTATGTCCAAAACCCGGAGACCGGAGAATATTACGAATATGAAACCCTGTACGGTTCAGAAAACCGTACCTGGGCTGATTTTGAGGACGTCCCGCAGGATCTAAAGGACGCATTTGTCGCCATTGAGGACAAGGAGTTCTACACCCATAAAGGCGTGTATTGGCGGCGTACCTTTGGCGCGGCGATGGCTTGGCTGACCGGCGATGATGACAGCTACGGCGGCTCAACCATCACGCAGCAGCTGATTAAGAATATTAAGGATGAGAAAGAGGTTTCGGTCAAACGTAAACTGAACGAAATTTTCCGCGCACTGGAATTGGAAAAAAAGGTCAATGACAAGGACCGCATCCTAGAGCTCTATATGAACACCGTCTATTTCGGCAGCCGGGCCTATGGCGTGGGCGCCGCCGCAGAGACCTATTTCGGCAAGGATTTGAAAAACCTTACGCTTGCAGAGTGCGCGCTGATCGCCGGCATTACCAACAATCCCTCGCAGTTCAACCCGCTGCTGCACCCGCAGTCAGCACAGAACCGTCAACAGACCATCCTGTCCGAGATGCGCAAGCAGGAATTCATTACCGAAAGCGAATACCGGGAAGCGCTCGCTCAGGAGCTAGTTTATAACACCGGCGGCAACCAAAAGAGCCAGCCGACCTATTCCTGGTTTACCGAGACGGTCATCCATGAAGTGGAAGAGGATCTTCAGGAACGGCTGGACTACTCTGCACAGCTTGCCGAAACCGTACTGCTGACCGGCGGCCTGCGCATCTACACCACAATGGATCCGAAGATTCAGAGCACAATGGAACAGATGTTCAAGGATGACGCCAATTTCCCAGATATCAGCAAAAACGGCAAAAAGCCGCAAAGCGCTATGGTCGTCATGGATGCAGACGGCAATATTAAGGGCATCGTCGGGGCGCGCGGCGACAAGGAAAGCAACCTCAGCTGGAACCATGCGACCATGTCGCACCGTCAGCCCGGCTCCTCCATCAAGCCGATTTCTATCTATGCACCTGCAATCGACCAGGGTCTGATTACCCCCGATTCGGTGCGCACCGACATGCCGGTGACCGTTGTCAACGGCAATCCCTATCCGCGCAACTACAACCGCATTTATTCGGGACAGCGTACCATTAAATACGCAGTCATGCAGTCGCTGAATACCATCCCGGCGGCGCTACTTGACGAAATGTCGTTTGAAACCTCATTCGAGTATATGACCGAGCGGTTTGGCATTGACCTGGTCGAGCGTCTGGTCAGTGACAGCGGAAATGTCAGTACCGACCTCAGCTATGGCCCTCTGGGCATGGGCGGCTTAACACGCGGCGTCACCGTACGCGAAATGTGCGCGGCCTATACCGCGTTTATGGACGGTAATTTTGCCGGCTCACGCAGCTACTCCCGTATTGAAGACGACGAAGGGAATATCGTCATCGACAACACAATCGAACGAACCCCCGCCTTTGACCGGGAAAGCACGGTTTATTATATGCGCACCTTGCTTGAGGGGGTCGTGTCCTCGGGCGGCAACGCCTCCTTTGTAGACGTTCCAGGCATGTCGGTCGCCGCTAAAACTGGTACAACCCAGAACGATCAAGACCGTTATTTTGTCGGTTTTACGCCGTATTATGTCGGTGCATGCTGGTTTGGCTATGAAACGCCTTCCTCCCTCGACGGACTGAGCGTCAGTCCGCCCGCCCTGATGTGGGAGCGGGTCATGCAGGCCATTCATGAGGATCTGCCCGACAAGTCTTTTGAAGAATACAACGGCTATACCACCAGCGCCTACTGCCTGGATAGCGGCCTTCGCGCTACCGAGGCCTGCCGCACCGATATCTCTGGCAGCAACCGCACCGCATCCGGCCAGTATTTCCCAGGCGACGAACCCCAGACCTACTGTGACCTGCACAAGACGATTACCATCTGCGCCGAATCCGAAAAACGCGCAACCGAATACTGTCCCGAAACCCGTACGGTCTCTATGCTTGACCTGACGCGCCTCTTCCCGATCTCCGTCAGTGTCAGCGACCAGTACCGCTGCTTTACCGGGGACAATCTGCCGATTGGCACAGGGATAGTGGTTTCAGGCGGCTCCAGCGCCACCTATCAGGAGGAGTGCGAGCTGCACGATGAAAATTTTGATCCCAACGCCATAGAAGGTGAAATGCCCGGCCATGAATCCAACGGCTGGCCCTGGAACGGGGCGGCCGGCAACGAGGATCCGGCCGGAAGCTCCAATGAACCTGCCGCGCCGCCGGTCCTGCCCAACGATCCTTTTGACCCGGAATGGTGGGATTAGGCGCCGTTTGAAAAATGGAACTATGCACAATGGCGAGGAATTTTTTCGCCAGACAAACACAATTTTTCGCAGGAAT
>CANPPM010000169.1 GCA_947575935.1 uncultured Butyricicoccus sp.
CTTCTACCTTAGTATATCCCGTTTTCCGATGCTTGTCCAGCTGAGAGGAGCGCATGCAAATGACAAAGAATTCTCCAAAATCTGCGACCAGACTGTATATGATTGACAGTCTGCGCGGCTTGGCGATTGTTTTGATGGTGGTGTATCATGCTTTTTATAATATCCGTTATCTGTTTGGGAACCCGTTCGGATGGACCATGCGGCTGTATCCGGTGCAGCAGGCGGCCTGCTGGTTGTTTATCCTCGTATCCGGATTCTCGTTTTCCCTGTCGCGGAGCAATGTGCGGCGCGGTTTGCTGGTGTCGGCCTGTGGGCTGGGGCTGACTGCCTTCACGATGGTCTTTATGCCGTCTGAACGGATTGTGTGGGGCGTGCTCAGCTTGTTGGGCGCGGCGATGCTGCTGACACAGGCAGCGCTGCCCCTGCTGCGGCGTATCCCGGCCGAATGGGGCCTTGCGGGAAGCGCCGGGCTGTTTGTGCTGACACGCGATATCCAGTATGGCTGGCTTGGGTTTGAAGGGCATTGGCTTGCAGCGCTGCCCGGGGCGCTGTATCAGACACGATGGCTGTTTCCGTTGGGTTTCCCGTCCGAGGGGTTCTGGTCGGCCGATTATTTTCCGCTGCTGCCGTGGATCTTTTTATACGGATGTGGTTTTTTTCTGTACCAGCTGGCCGCGGGGGCGCCAGAGGCCGCGCGGCTGCTGGAAAAACGGATGCCGGGGTTGGATGTGCTGGGGCGGCGCTCGTTGGCGGTTTACCTGCTGCATCAGCCGCTCCTTTTCGGTCTGATGTGGCTTGCAGCGCAGTTTGCGCAAGGTTAAACGGGGGCGGCGTCTGAAACTGTGGGAGGATGCCCTAGATCGTATGTACTGAGGGGATATGAGGCAGTAAACAAAGCCCGGCGGTATTCAAGCAGAATACCGCCGGGCTGGCTGTTTCAGAGTCTTTGCGTTGCCGTGCGTTTTGAAGTCTTCGTTTTTCCTGCAGCGTATCAGAGGGTGCGCACTGCGAGAATGTCATCCCCTTCCACAGAGGAGACGACCTGGTCCACATCGGCCAGGAATGCGCCGTAACCGCCGCGTGTCCCTTCGCTCTTTGCAGAGACCGAAACGCCTTGCGCGGCAAGCCGTGCGGATACGTCAACGTCGCCTTTGGTCAGGATGAGTACGCGGGGAGCGCTGCCTTTCTGCCCCAGTGAGACGGGCGGGAAATTGACAGAATTAGCAATGTTGCCGTTTTCCAGGAAATCGGCGATCTCGTTGCAGGCCATAACTGCGCAGTTGTCCTCGCTCTCGGGTGTAGAAGCGCCCAGATGAGGCAGCACGATCGCGTTTGGCTGTGCAAGCATCTCCTCCGAGGCGAAGTCACAGACATAAGCTGCTACCTTGCCTGCGGTCAGCGCCGCGTCCATCGCGGCCACGTCCACCAGTTCGCCGCGCGCAAAATTGACGATGCGTACGCCGTCCTTCATCTTTAGGATGCTTTCGGCGCCGATAAGGCCGCGGGTGGAGTCGAGCAGCGGGACATGGACGGTGATATAGTCGGCCTGTGTAAAAATTTCATTCAGCGAAACGATCGAAACCCGGGGGTCAAGCGCCGACCTAGAGACGTCGGACAGATAGGGGTCATACCCGATGACTTCCATATCAAGCGCTGCCGCCGCGTTTGCAACTTTCCAGCCAATTGCGCCTAGGCCGATGACCCCCAGCCGTTTGCCCATCAATTCGGGGCCGGCATAGGCTGCTTTGCCCTTTTCGGCGGCAGGGCCCAGGTCGGGCGTACCGGACAGGGAATGTACCCAGTTCGCACCCTGTACGATTTTGCGGGAGGCCAGCAGCAGGCCGCACAGTACCAGCTCCTTGACGGCATTGGAGTTCGCGCCCGGGGTGTTGAATACGACAATCCCTTCCTCGGCGCAGCGGTCGAGCGGGATATTGTTAACGCCTGCGCCTGCACGTGCAATGCATTTGCATTCTGCCGGGAAGGCGGTGTCGTGCAGCTTGGCCGAACGGACGAGGATGGCTTCATACGTTTCCAGATCCTCGGCGCAAAGGTATTTTGCGGTGGTCAGGCGGCCGGTACCGAGGGCGGAAATTTTATTGAACAGCTTGATCTGATACATAAAAAAACTCCTTTTTCAATGATGCCTGCGGACAGGGGGAAGCAGCGTCTGCGCGGAACCCGTTTGATTTCCAGGGGCGCCTGCCGGAATGGGGCAGGGAATGGAACGCGCCCCCTGCTGCGCGGCGCGCATGAGCGGCGGTCAGGCGTTTTCCGCCTCGAATTTTTTCATGAAGCTGGCCAGCGCCTGCACGCCTTCGACCGGCATAGCGTTGTAAATGGAAGCGCGCATGCCGCCCACCGTACGGTGCCCTTTCAGATTGGCAAAGCCCGCTGCCGAAGCCTCTTTGATGAACTTGGCGTCAAGGTCGGCGTCGCCGGTGACAAAGGGCACATTCATCAGCGAACGGGAGCTCTTTTCCACGGTGCCGTGGAAAAGCTTGGAAGCGTCCAGGTAGTTGTAGAGAATAGCGGCTTTCTTTTCATTCAGCGTCTTCATACCTTCCAGGCCGCCCTGTTTTTTAATCCATTTAAAGACTTTTCCGCAGATATAGATGCCATAGCAGGGGGGCGTGTTGAACATCGAGCCGCCGTCTGCATGGGTCTGAAAGCGCAGCATGGTCGGGACGGAATCGGGCAGCTCTCCAGGAATTAAATCCTCGCGGATGATTGCGACAACCACACCCGCAGGGCCAATATTTTTCTGCGCGCCGCCGTAGATCACGCCGTATTTGGTCACGTCCATCGGTTCGGATAGGAAACAGGAGGAGACGTCGGCGACCAGCGTTTTGCCCTTGGTGTTGGGCAGGGTATGGAACTTGGTGCCGTAGATGGTGTTATTTTCACAGATGTAAACGTAATCCGCGTCTTCGGAAACCGGCAGGTCGGAACAGTCCGGGATATAGGTAAAGTTCTTATCCTCAGAGGAGGCGATCACGTTGGCACGGCCGAAGCGCTTTGCCTCTGTGTATGCGCGCTTTGCCCAATGGCCGGTGATGATATAGTCGGCGGCGCCGTGCTTCATCAGATTGAGCGGGAGCATAGCGAACTGAAGGTGCGCGCCGCCCTGTAGGAAAAGTACTTTATAGTTGTTCGGGATACTCAGCAGGTCGCGCAAATCCTGTTCGGCCTCGGCGAGAATGGTCTCGAACATTTTGGAGCGGTGGCTCATTTCCATCACGGACATACCGCAGCCTTGGTAATCGAGCATTTCTTCGGCGGCCTCGCGCAGCACCTCTTCGGGCAGTACGGCGGGGCCAGCAGAAAAGTTATAGATGCGTTTCATCTGGTGGGATCCTCCTTTTTATGGGTAAGAAATTGGGTGTGGTTTGAAAAATGAAGATCACGCCAAAGGCGAAGGGGATTGCCTTTGCACTGTGGCAAAGGGGCCTCCGTTTGGGATGATAGACAATTTCAAACGGACCCTTGGATACGAAAAAACAGAAAGCGGGCGCAGCAAGACAGCCGGCCCGATCCGAAACCTCGTCATGGAACGGTGAAGGCCGTTCTTTCGCGGCGGCACGAGCTGCCGCCTGTATTATTTTACTGAATAAAAGTGCTAAAGTCAAGAAAAACCACGCGGAATACTATACAAAACCGAGTGGAATGGGGCGGAAAAGTCAGTGAAAAATGGCGGTTGCGGGCAAAAAAGTGATGCTGCAGGTGCAGATGAACGGCAAAGCAAGGCGGCGGGAAAGGCTCCCGCCGCCTTGCTTCGAAAACAGGAGAAGGTTTGTTTGCAAATGGACAATACGCCCAAACGATGGCTTTTTGCTGTCATGCGCAGTCCGTTTGCTTTGTAATCCGTTCTTTCCGGAAGGCGCTTGGGCTCCCCGCCTTTGTGCCAGGTTCTGAATCAGGGTGAAAGGACGTACAGGAATACCATCAGATAGTGACAGGCGCTCCCCGCGATGACAAACAGATGGAACAGCTCGTGGAAACCAATGCCAAGGTCGGGTTTTTTGATAATATAGATCACCCCGCCGATGGTGTAGCAGATTCCGCCGGCTGCCAATAGTGCGATTGCGGGGACGGGCATGCGTAGAATCGTACGGAAATCGACCATGATTGCCCAGCCAAGCGCCAGATAGAGGATCGTGCCAAGCATGCGCGGCGCATCAATCCAAAGCAGCTTGACTGCGATCCCGAACAGTGCGACGGCCCAGATGGCCAGTGTGAAATAGACCGATTTGGGTGCGGGCATGAATTTAAGCACGATGGGCGTATAGCTGCCGGCAATCAGCACATAAATCATACTATGATCAAGCTTTTTCAGCCGCCGGATGATCCGTTCGTTTCGCAGGGAAAAATGGTAGACGCTGCTTGCGGTATACAGGCCGATGAGCGACAGGCAGAAAACCAATACAGAGACGCCGGTGCGAAGACTTGCTCCGAAACGGTTCATGTGGATGAGCATCGCCAGCAGGCCAACCCCGGACAGCACTGCGCCGATGAAGTGGGAATAGCAGGAAAAAGGTTCCCGCGCTTTTGCAAACATGCGAGGCATATCGTAACGCTCCTTTCAAGATATCGTTTTAATAACTATGTTATGTATAGTATACACCGCGAAAGGAGGAAATGCAAGTCTTTCTTGCGGTTTTCTTTTTCTTCGGTTATAATAGGAAGGGAAGGCAGGCGTGTTCTGTCGTTTCCGAAGGAAAGAGGAGGATGAAACATGTTTGAAGAGATCGTGCGGGGGGTGTTTGCCGACCGCGACCTGCTGCCGGCCGATGTGCCGCGGCTGGATTTGTATATGGATCAGGTATTGACGCTGTTTGACGAACATCTCAGCGACAATAAACGATCCCCTGACGACAAGCTGATGACCAAAACTATGATCAACAACTATTCCAAAGAGCATTTGCTGCTGCCGGTGAAAGGGAAGAAGTATACCCGGCAGCATGTGATGCAGCTGCTTTGTATTTATCAGCTCAAACAGGGGCTGCTGTTGTCTGATATCAAATCGCTGACTGCGCGTGGAGAGGAGATCGATTTTGAACACTGCTACCAGAAATTCTTGGAGATCAAGGACGGGCTGCGGCAGTTTATACCCGATGAGCTGGCCAAGGCGGCCGGGGCGGTAGATTTGAGCGATCCGCAGGCGGTGCTTTCGCTCTGCTTATCGTTAACCGCGATGTCCACTTATATGCGCCGTCTATGCGAAACGATTATTGATAAGCTGCCTGCCCAGCAGGATTGACAGGGCCCATACACCGGCGGAAAGGGGCGTCCGCCGGTGTGTATTTGCGCCTGTGATAGGATGGCAGTGAGAGAATATGCCGCTGCAGACAAGGCCTAGAGGGAAAAGCGTGTAATAGCCTGCCGTAGGGCGCGGTCAAAGCAGGCGAAGCTGTGCGAGTCTTGCCAGGAATCAAATGTGAACGGCGTCCCGGCCTCGCGGAGCGCTTCGCAGAAGCGCAGATGATCGGGATAAAAACCGTCTTCTGTGCCGCAGGTCAGGTAAAGTGTGGGAAGCTGTTCCGGTGGGAGGCTCTTGGCCAGCGTAAGCACGTCGTATTCGGGCTTCCAGTCGTAGCGCTCGCCAAAGATGGCGCGGAAATCCTGCAGCAGCTGCGTCCCGAAGGCGGCGGCAAATGCCTGCCCCCCGCTTTCGCGGAGCGCGGCAAGGCCGCTGCGCAGATCCAGACAGGCGGCGGAAAAGGCGGCGCATTTGCCGAAGCGGCCAGGATGGGAGAGCGCACAGCGCAGCGCCCCGTAACCGCCCATTGACGCGCCCATAATGACGGTATCCTCGGGCTGTGCCGAAATATGGAATATGCTTTTGCAGATTTCGGGCAGTTCTTCAGAGATATAGGTAAAATAGGCGAATCCGTACGCCATATCGCTGTAAAAGCTGCGCCCGGCTTCCGGCATAATATAGATGGTGCGGCCTTCGGCGGCATAGGCTGCCAGCATAGAATAGTCAAGCCAGCTCTGGTGGTTGCCGTACAGGCCGTGCAGCAGATAGGCAACCCGATAGTGCTCCTGCAGGACGTTCGGGGTGACGATAGTCAGCCCGGTATCCATCTGCAGGGTTTGGGAAAATACGGTTCCATGTAGTCTCATCGGTTGATTCCTCCATTTTTAGGATAGGCGCCGTTTGAAAAATGGAAATATGCACAATGGCGAGGAATTTTTTCGCCAG
>CANPPM010000170.1 GCA_947575935.1 uncultured Butyricicoccus sp.
ACCAGACCTGAAAACTATAAATACGCAATGGAAGATACTCCTGAGCTGCTTTCTGCTGTACAGAATTGGTATTTGCGCCGTTATGACGTTTCCCTTTCTTCCGATCAGATCATGTCGGTCAGCGGTTCACAGGAGGGGTTGGCGCATGCTGCGTTTCCATTTGCCGGATCTGGCGACCTGGTGCTGGCGCCTGACCCTGGCTATCCTATCTTCTCTTTTGGTCCGCTGATGACCGGCGCGGAAGTCGGATGTATGCCTCTGGATCCAGAAAACGGCTGGCTGATTGACCTAGACCGCATCGACCCTGCAATCGCTGATCGGGCAGTGATGATGGTTGTTTCCTATCCCAACAATCCTACCACCGCTGTGGCCGATCTAGCTTTTTATGAACGTTTGGTTCATTTTGCAAAGAAGCACGATATCATTGTTATTCATGACAATGCTTACTCGGATTTGTTGATGGATGGACGCGAAGGAATCTCTTTCCTGTCGGTACCTGGAGCAATAGAGGTCGGTATTGAAATGAATTCGTTATCAAAAACCTATAATTTGACAGGTGTTCGTACTTCTTTTGCACTAGGAAACCGTAAAATCATCCAAAGATTCCGCGCTTTTCGGTCACAAATTGATTATGGTATGTTTTTGCCTGCCCAGGCGGGTGCAATAGCAGCATTAAACGGACCGCAAGATATTGTTGAGCGCAACCGTCATGGCTATCAGGCGCGGCGAGACGCTTTGTGCGGTGGTCTGCGCAGCATTGGCTGGGACGTTCCTGACAGCAAGGGCACTATGTTCGTCTGGGCGAAAATTCCACATGGCTATCGTTCTTCCGCTCAATTTGTCATGGAACTGATGGAGCATACAGGTGTGATCTGTGTGCCAGGAGAGAGTTTCGGCGCACTTGGACAGGGTTATATACGTTTTGCGCTGGTTGTCCCCCCGGAACGTATACAAGAGGCTGTGCGCCGAATTGATGCCAGCGGGCTCTTAAGAAAATAATTTTATTTGAAAAGAAAGGGGACCGTTTTTCAGCGTTGCCCGTACGCGTTGTGTCGGCAGCCGGTCATGGTGAACAGTATGAAATTAATTTCGTGGAATGTAAATGGACTGCGTGCATGCGTTGGAAAGGGCTTTTTTGATTTTCTGTCAGAGGAAGCCCCGGATATGATGTGTCTGCAAGAGACCAAGCTTCAGCCAGAGCAGGCGCCACAGGCAGTCGGATATCAAGAATATTGGTATTCAGCGGAAAAAAAGGGGTATTCTGGAACGGCTGTGCTTACCAAGCACAGCCCGCTTTCAGTATCATATGGACTTGGAATAGAAGCGCATGATCACGAAGGCCGTGTTGTTACAGTGGAATACGAGGACTTTTATCTTGTCACCGTATATACTCCCAATGCGCAGGATGAGTTAAAACGTTTGTCGTACCGGATGCAGTGGGATGATGCGTTTCGGGAATATGTATGCATGCTTGACCAGAAGAAACCTGTCGTTATTTGCGGTGACATGAATGTTGCGCATCAGGAGATCGATTTGAAAAACCCAAAGAGCAACCGGAGAAATGCGGGTTTTACAGATGAGGAACGGGGCAAGATGACCGAGCTTCTAGCAGCTGGGTTTGCAGACACCTTTCGCCGGCGGAATCCGGATGTAACGGGTGCTTATTCTTGGTGGAGTTATCGATTTCATGCGAGGGAAAAAAATGCAGGTTGGCGTATTGATTATTTCCTAGTCTCTGAGCGGCTGATGCCTCGTGTTCAGGATGCCAGAATTCTGTCTGAGGTCTATGGCAGTGACCACTGCCCCATCCTATTAGAACTGAGCTGAAGGTGCAAGGCGTTACGGGGACCATACGTTTATGCTTTGCTGCTGTTTGATCTCCGAGAAATAACCCAAGTTTAGAGGGAGGCCGTCTCAACAAGACGGCCTCCCCTTTTTATCCCTAACAAATAGATTTTAATGCGCGGCAGAGAGCATTAGTTTAATGCGGTTTTCCTGATTGATTTTAGAGGCGCCGGGGTCATAGTCCACCGAGACAATATTGGCCTCAGGATAATGGCTGCGAATTTTGCGCACCATACCTTTTCCCGCAATATGATTGGGCAGGCAGCCAAATGGCTGTGCGCAAATGATATTCGGTACCCCTTCTTGAATCAGCTCAACCATTTCGGCGGGGAGCAACCAGCCTTCCCCCATTTTAACGCCTTCTCCGATAATTTCTTGTGAAAGTTTTCGGACTTCATCAAAAGGCATCGGCGGACGGAAAGCCCCGTGTTTCTGTATGGCCTTAATGATATCCTTCTGTTTGTTCAAAACAAAACGATACATTGTTTTATTCAGAACCGCTGTCTTTCGGGAACGCCCATAGAGCCGGTGGTCAACAACTGCATTATACAGACAGTACATACAGAAATCCAGGAGGCCGGCCAAAACGGGCTCGCAGCCCTCGGCAATCAAAAAATCTTCTAAATGATTATTGCCAAGCGGAGAAAATTTAACATAAATTTCACCGACGACGCCAACCTTTTTCTTTTCTACGCTGCGGTCAAGACGCACTCGCTCAAATGCACGAAGGATGAAGCGATATAGCCTTCGAACTTCCCCGTATAGGATTACCCGGTTTCCACTAAATCGTTTGGAAATGACGCGCATGCATATTTCTACCGCCTTTTGGCTGGAGCCTGGTACCACTTCATAGGGACGGCACTGGTTGTGTAACATCATGATCATATCGCCCAGCAGAATGCCGTATGCAATCTGGATCAGCATCTGTGGAGTAAAGGAAAATCCGGGATTGGCCTCCAGACCGGAAAAATTCAGCGAAATCACGGGGATATAGTCATAACCGTTTTTGATCAGAGCCTTTCTTAAAAGATGGATATAATTAGACGCCCGGCAGCCGCCGCCGGTTTGGCTCATAATTAGCGCGATCTTATGGGTATCATATTTTCCGCTTTCAATCGCGTCCATTAGCTGTCCAATCGCAAGCAACGCAGGATAACAAGTGTCATTATGCACGTTTTTCAATCCTTGTTCTACGATGGCGTGTCCCTCTGTGGTCAGCAACTCCATTTTATAACCATAGTTTCCCATGATTTGAAGCATCAGCCCAAACTGTATGGGCAGCATATTTGGCACTAAAATTGTATAGTCTTTACGCATCTCCTCGGTAAATATCGCGTATTGATAGTTATTTTCCAAGCTTTCTTCCCTCCTCCACGGCAGCCAGCATACTGCGTACACGGATTTTTGCCGCGCCAAGGTTATTGATTTCATCGATTTTAAGTTGGGTGTAAATTTTGCCGCCGCCCTCAATGATCGACCGGATTTCATCAGTCGTGATTGCGTCAATGCCGCAGCCAAAGGAAACCAACTGTATCAGCTGCGCGTTTTCCTTACCAATTACAAAATTGGCCGCCGAATACATGCGCGAATGATACGTCCACTGGTTGAGCACATGGACCTCGGGCTGCTGGGCCAGATCCCAAACGGCATCTTCGGTCACAATGACCAAGCCATAAGATGAAATCAGTTGGTCAATTCCGTGATTGATCTCTGGGTCAATATGGTATGGGCGGCCTACGAGGACAGCCAGTTCTAGGCCGTTCTCATCGGCGTAGGAGATAGCGTTTCGCCCCTCTTCCCGGATAGCATCGTAATAGCGCTGCAACGCTGTGTAGCCTACCTCAGCCGCTGCGGTAATGTGTTTCCTGTGCAACTGTGGAAAGCGTTCGTGAAAAAAGCTGATTGCCTGTTTGACAAACCGCTTGTGATCGCTTAATTCAAAATACGGCATCATGAAATCTATTTCAGAAAGTCGGGTAACATTTGCCTGAAGCAGCTCAGGATAGTAAGCCACTACTGGGCAATTGTAGCAGTTGTCACTGCGTCCTTCATCCAGGTTATAGGTCATGCAGGGATAGAAAATGCGGGTAACACCCTTTTCAAACAAATTTTCAATATGGCCATGCAGCAGTTTAGCGGGATAGCAAACAGTGTCGGACGGAATGGAATGTTGGCCGTGCTGATACAGCGTGCGGGTTGAAACATCACTGACAATTACTTCAAAGCCAATTTCCTCCAAAAATGCTTTCCAGAACGGGAGCAGCTCGTACATGTTAAGGCCAAAAGGAATGCCGATTTGACCAAGCGGTGCAGGCTGTTTAGATGGGGTATAGGCAATAGCTTTTAGATGATCAAGTTTCCAGGCATATAGGTTGGGCAGTTTGCCAATCCCTCCCCCGCCCAGCGGGCGTTCACAGCGATTGCCGGACAAAAAGCGACGGCCGGCCGAAAAGGTATTGACCGTCAAGTCACAATGATTGCTGCACAACCCACACTTTACGCTTTTAGAAGTATGAGAAAAGTTTGCAAGCTCCCTTTCCTGAATCAACCCCGTCTGTTCAGGACGGTTGTCTCTTGCATGCAGTGCTGCGCCATAAGCGCCCATCAATCCGGAAATAGCCGGACGTGTGACTTCCCTGCCAATCTCCTTTTCAAAAGAACGCAGGATGGCATTGTTAAGGAAAGTGCCGCCCTGCACCACAATTTGTTTGCCGAGGTCATCAGGGGAATGGGCGCGGATAACCTTGTATAACGCATTTTTGACCACAGAAACCGACAAACCGGCCGAGATCATATCGATTGATGCACCGTCCTTCTGGGCCTGTTTGACAGAAGAATTCATGAATACGGTACAGCGAGAGCCTAGGTCAATTGGCGTTTTGGAGAGCAGACCCAGCCTGCAAAATTCTTCAATCGAATATCCCATAGAACGGGCGAAGGTTTCAATAAACGAGCCGCAGCCTGACGAGCATGCCTCGTTGAGAAAAATATTGTCAATACAATTGTTTCGAATCTTAAAGCATTTGATATCCTGTCCCCCAATATCAATGATGAAATCAACATCCGGATTGAAATGACGTGCCGCATAAAAATGTGCCACGGTCTCTACCAGTCCGAAGTCAATACCAAATGCATTTTTAATCAGTGCTTCGCCGTAGCCGGTGACTGCAGAGGAGACAATCCGTACCCGATCACCGCACAGCCGGTAGAGCTGTGCCAGTTGTTCCCGAATAACGTCAACCGGATTGCCTTTGTTGGGCTGATAATGATGATATAGAATCTGATTTTTGCTGCCAACCAGTACGATTTTTGTGGTGGTGGAGCCGCAATCAATCCCGAGATATGCGTCACCAGCGTATACCGTGACATTCTCAGTCATTACATCATGTACGCCGTGACGGCGGGTGAATTCTCTGAATTCCTCATGAGAGGTAAACAACGGCTCCAGGTATTGAGAGATTATCGGCTCTTCCGCCGCTTTTTCCAGGCGGTCAAGCAGCTCTTCATAGGCATATTCTGCTGTGGTATCGCCTGCGTATTCGGCCGCACCTGCCGCAATGGCATAAGGTGCAAGCGCTGGGAAGTGGGCGTGCTGGTTGTCCAGCTGCAGCGATTCCTGGAATCGCTTTTGCAGGCCTTTGAAGAAATACAACGGCCCCCCCAGGAAGAGCACGTCGCCCTTGATCTCGCGCCCCTGTGCCAGTCCGGTTAAAGTTTGATTAACAACCGCCTGAAAGATCGAGGCAGCAATATCTTCCTTTCGTGCGCCGTCATTCATTAACGGTTGGATATCGCTTTTTGCAAATACGCCGCAGCGGGATGCGATGGTATAGATTCGGGAGGCTTCCAGACTTAACAGATCCAGATCGGCAGGGCTCACATCCAGTAGGACCGCCATCTGATCAATAAACGCGCCTGTTCCGCCTGCGCATGATCCGTTCATGCGCTCCTCTAACTGACCGGTGAGAAAGATAATCTTGGCATCCTCGCCGCCCAGCTCGATCACAACGTCAGCCCTCGGTACATGGATACCGACCGCGCGGCGGGTTGCAAAGACCTCCTGTACAAAGTCAATCCCACTGGCTTTGGCCACGCCGAGACCAGCTGAGCCAGTAACAGCTGCTTTCAAGCGTTCGTCTTTCAGCACGTTCTGTGCAGCACGCAGCAATTCGCATGCTTTTTCACGCACTTTTGAAAAATGCCGTTCATAACGCTGATGTACTATTTTCTCGTCTTTGACTACAACCAGTTTTACCGTGGTCGAGCCAATATCAATGCCTAATTTCATACTCATACGATTAACTCTACCTAAAAGGATTTTCCTGT
>CANPPM010000171.1 GCA_947575935.1 uncultured Butyricicoccus sp.
ATGTTATATGCAAAGCGTTGTGTCAAATCTTCAGCGGTAGTCGTAGCCGTTGTCCGCGGCGGAAGCGACTGCAGGGTTGGCGAGATGGGACGCCGTCATTGCGGCGAGAGTCAGTGCGGTCAAAAGCAGCGTCATCATTGGAATAACCTCCTAATATCCTCATGTTATATGCAAAGCGTTGTGTCAAATCTTCAGCGGTAGTCGTAGCCGTTGTCCGCGGCGGAAGCGACTGCAGGGTTGGCGAGATGGGACGCCGTCATTGCGGCGAGAGTCAGTGCGGTCAAAAGCAGCGTCATCATTGGAATAACCTCCTAATATCCTCATGTTATATGCAAAGCGTTGTGTCAAATCTTCAGCGGTAGTCGTAGCCGTTGTCCTCGGCGGAAGCGACTGCAGGATTGGCGAGATGGGACGCCGTCATTGCGGCGAGGACTAGTGCGGTCAAAAGCAGCGTCATCATAGTAAAAACCTCCTATTATTGAGAAAAGAGTTTGATTTGAAAAACGATGGCCAGTTGATGTGGATGGCCTGTTCGGCGAATGGGATCCCTTCGCCTATATGGCTTAAAATGCATTGGAATCGCCTGCCTTTCGTTTATTTTTGGTTTGTTTTCTTCCCTTTCGGTGATTCTATTATCGCACGGGAAGGTAAATTTGTCTTTCGATATTCGATTCTTTCCACTGCGGATCGAAAAAAACTTTTTATCCCGCAAAGCGGGGCTGCGGCGGGGGGAGTTTCGCTGTTTCTGCAGCGTGGATAGGCGTTTCCTCGGTATGGACGCTGTAGGCCGGTTCGCAGCCGTCTTCCGGAGATTTGTGTTTTTCTGCTTTTCCAGCGTTCTGCCCATCTGTGAAGCGTTTTTGTCCGGGCTTCCCGATGTCGAACCCTGTCAAATCCAAAGGGTGTATCACATTTTTGTCAAAAAATCTCCTAATAAATGCACAAAAGTCTTTCGTTTTCTTTCGGTTTTATTGGTTTTCCTTCCAAAATGGATATTTAGCATCAAAAACTGTTGCGTTTTTCCGCTGTTTTAGTATAATGGAGAAAGGGCGGTTCCGCCCAACAATTTGGAAGGAGAGAACACGATGACAGTTGAACAACTGGTGGATAAGGTTTATGATACCTTGTCCAAGAAGGATCTCAGCGCAGCAGGCGACAAGCTCGCAATCCAGGTCGACCTGACCGGCAAAAACAGCGGCGTGTTTTATATCGAAGTGCTCAACGGCGTCCTCTCGGTCATGCCTTATGAGTATAACGACCGTGACGCCCGTATCTCAATTGCAATGAGCAATTTTGAAAAACTGATTGCTGGTAAGCTGGATCCCAAGGTCGCTTATGCCACTGGAAAACTGAAGGCTGAGGGTGACCTGAGCAAGGTGCTTGCGCTTGCAGGGATCCTGAAGTAAGCGAATTCCGTACATAAGATTCATTTGGAAATCCGCGAAGCAGGGCTGCGCAAGTCTGCTCCGCCTGGGTCGGATGTTTCCACCGGCCGTTGCCATTTCCTGCGGGCATTTGCCACTGTTCGGGGCGTCAAAATTGTGGACCGGCATTTCTGGGGCGGCCGGACGTCCGGCACAAAAAAAACCCGCAAAATACCGGTATGTACAGCAAAGAGACCAGCCGGGATCAGGATTGGTCTCTTGCTGTTTTCTGGCCTCTGTGATATAATAACCGGAGACAGCGTTCCGGATTGGCAGAGAAATCGCCCGCGATGGGGCTTTCTGCCGGCAATTCAACAGATTCCGAGGAGGGAAATCATGCGGAAAGAAATCAAACAGCAGGCGTATGCTGCAGTGGATGAGCTCTGCGCTCTGGCTAGGCTTCGTCCAGGCGATCTGCTGGCGGTCGGCTGTTCGTCAAGTGAGGCAGTCGGAGAACGGATCGGCACACATTCCAGTGAGGAGGTTGCCCGTGCGATTTTTGAGGGCGTTTCGGAAGCTGCAGCCAAACATGGCGTATTGCTGGCGGCGCAGTGCTGTGAACATCTGAACCGTGCGTTGATTGTGGAGCGAACCACTGCCAAGCAGTTTGGCTTGGAGACAGTCAATGTGATTCCGCAGCCTAAAGCAGGCGGCTCTTTTGCCGTAGCCGCATACCATGCGTTTGCAGAACCTGCCGCCGTTGAGTCGCTGCGCTGTCAGGCGGCGGCCGGTTTGGATATTGGTGCAACGCTGATTGGGATGCATCTGCGTCCAGTTGTCGTACCCGTTCGCCTGCAGATTCGCCAGGTCGGGCAGGCGGCCGTGACTGCGGCACGTACCCGGCCAAAGTTTGTCGGAGGGAGCAGGGCGGTATACGATGAAAATTTGCTCTGAAAGGAGGATGCAGTGGGTTGATCAAAGCGGTACTTTTTGATTTGGATGATACGCTGTATACTTCTTTTGATGTGTTGAACGCGCGTGGCTGCGATGCGGCAGGGAAATGGGCGGAGCAGACGCTGGGGATTCCCGCCGCGGAATTCTGTGCGCAGGCGGCCGCATCGCGCCGTTATTATCATACGATCCTGCACGCTGAGCCGGAAAGCCATGACCGTGTGCTGCAGATGCAAAATGTTCTGGAGCACTTTGGGGTAAATCCAATCTTGTATGCACAGCAGCTGCACGAAATATATTGGGAAACCTTGATGGAAGGGATGGAACTGCGTCCGGGCACATCCGAGCTGCTGGACGAGCTGCGGCGGCTGGGGATAAAAACCGGGGTGTGCACAAACATGTTGATTGATAAGCAGATGGAAAAGCTTCGGAGGCTGGGCTTGGCAGAACGTTTTGATGCATTTGTAGCCAGCGAGGAGGCCGGACGGGATAAACCTGCTCCGCAGATTTTTTCCCTCTGCCTTGAAAAATGTGGCTGTGCCCCACGGGAGGCTATTATGGTCGGAGACCATCGTGACCACGATATTGGCGGCGCGCTGGAAGCTGGCCTGCACGGGATTTGGCTGAACTGGAGAGGGCGGCCACATGCACGGTATGCCTGTCCGCATTATGAAGCAGCCGATATGGCGGGCGTGAGAAAATGTATTTTTGAAATTCTTAAAAAGGAAGGTTTTTAATATGCGCTATTCGTATAAGACCCAGGGGACCTGTTCCCGGCAGATTGATTTTGATCTGGAGGGCAACGTAGTCCATAACGTGCAGTTCCACGGAGGCTGCAACGGCAATCTGCAGGCCATCAGCAAGGTGGTAGAGGGGATGACGGTTGAGCAGATCGAGGGCTATTTTAAGGGCATTGACTGCGGTGGCCGTGGGACGTCGTGTTCCGAACAGCTGGCCTTTGGGGTGCGCGCCGCATTTGAGCAGTCGAATGCGGACTGATTGCTGCGAAACACGGTATCCTATTCTGTTGGTACATGGGATGAATTGCCGTGATGAGCGCCCAATTTTTTATTGGGGCAGGATTCCGGATACCCTGCGGGAACGAGGCGCCAGGGTATATTTGGGTGGGCAGGACGCATGGGGAACGGTTGCGGGAAATGCTGCGCAGCTAAAAAAGGCGCTGCTGCGGGTGCTGGAACAGGAAAACTGCAATAAAGTGAACTGCATTGCACATTCCAAGGGCGGACTTGAGGCGCGGTATTTGATTTCCCGGCTGGGCATGGCCGAGCATGTCGCGTCGTTAACCACTTTGTCTACCCCGCATTATGGATCCCGTACTGCGCAGTGGATGCGGGATCGGCGCATCCTGACTCCATATGGAATCTGTTCCAACCGCTTTTGGCGGATGCTTGGCGATGAAGCGCCTTGTTTTCGGCAGACGCTGTCCGATTTGTCGGCTGATCAGGCTGCAGCGTTTAACCAGAAATGTCCCGACGCCCCTGGTGTATTTTACCAAAGCTGGGGCGCGCAGCTGGCAGGCAGTTTGCACGATCCGGTGATGACGCTGTTTGGTACGGTTTGCCGGCCGCTGGATGGGCAAACGGATGGCTTGGTATCTCCAAAATCGGCGAAATGGGGACTCTACCGAGGGACGCTGGAGCGGGTCAGCCATCAGGATCTTGCGGATGCGCTTCAGCGCGATTTACCTCATTTTAAGCCGCGGAGTTTTTATGTAAGGATTGTCCGTGAGCTGGCACAGCAGGGATTTTAGCGTGTCCGGCAGGTGCAGGGAGGCGGCCTTTCGAAGGGGACTGGGCATTTGGGCAATCCTTTGAGGCGGCGCACGAAATAGCAGGATCTGCTGTCGTGCGGCTGTGGGCACAGCCGGCGCAGCCTGGATTTGTGACGGGAAAAGAGACGCAGCCCTTTCCTTTGGGCGATATTGCCTTGCAGCCAAAGGAGAGGCTGCGTTTTTCATACATTCCCATAAAAATTATTTTTTTTTGAAAAATGCTTGCTGGATACGTGGTTTTATGGCATAATTTTAGTGGTTAGAAAAGTTTAGAGACGCTATAGACCTCATATACGGATGTATATGGATAGATGGGAAGGGTTGTCTTCCGCGGGGACATTTGCGCGAGGGCTTTTGATACGATACGGTCTACGTAGCGGAGAGATTTGGCGTGTTTTTTATGAAGGATTGCGATTTTTAGGAGGGCACAGCATGGACAATCATCAGTTCGTACTCGTTCTGGATTTTGGTGGGCAGTATAATCAGCTTATTGCGCGGCGTGTGCGTGAGCACCATGTTTATTGCGAGGTAAAATCTTATAAAACGCCTTTGGCAGAGATTCGAGCGATGCATCCGGCGGGCATTATTTTTACCGGCGGGCCCAATAGCGTATATGAGGAGGATTCCCCCAGCTGCGCAAAGGAGATTTTTTCGCTTGGTGTGCCGGTGTTGGGGATTTGCTATGGTTGCCAGCTGATGGCACGTCTGCTGGGCGGGGAGGTCACGGCGGCGCAGGAAGATACCGCAAGGGAATACGGCAAGACGGAAACCCATTATGATACCGGCTGCCGGCTGTTTCAAGGATTGCCGGAAACTGGGATCGCCTGGATGAGCCATGGGGATTATATGGCGAGGGTCCCCGAGGGATTTCAGCTGGCGGCACATACTGCCATGTGTCCGACTGCAGCAATTGCCGACGAGGCGCGCGGCTTTTACGGGGTGCAGTTTCATCCAGAGGTGAATCATACCGAAAATGGCAGCCTGATGCTGAAAAATTTCCTGTATGATGTATGTGGCTGTACCGGGGATTGGACTATGGACAACTATAAGGAGCAGCAGATTCATTCGATCCGCGAGAAAGTGGGAGATGGAAGGGTGTTGCTGGCGCTTTCTGGCGGCGTGGATTCTTCCGTTGCAGCCGCGCTGCTTGCCGAGGCGGTGGGGAACCAATTGACCTGTGTATTCGTGGATCATGGACTGATGCGAAAAAACGAGGGAGATGAGGTGGAATCTGCATTTGCCCGATGGGATATTCGTTTTGTACGGGTAAATGCAGAAAAACGATTCTTGGATCGGCTGGCCGGCGTTTCAGATCCGGAAACGAAACGCAAGATTATCGGCGAGGAGTTTATCCGGGTTTTTGAGGAAGAAGCCAAGCGGATCGGTACGGTCGATTATCTGGTTCAGGGGACGATCTATCCTGATGTAATCGAATCGGGCGCCGGAGACGCCGCCGTAATTAAAAGTCACCATAATGTTGGCGGTTTACCCGATTTTGTTGACTTTAAGGAAATTATAGAGCCTCTGCGCCTGCTGTTTAAAGATGAGGTCCGGCAACTTGGCCGTGAGCTGCAGCTGCCGGAGTATTTGGTTATGCGCCAGCCGTTTCCGGGCCCTGGCCTGGCAATTCGGGTTATCGGGGAAATCACTAAGGACAAGCTGGATGTGTTGCGGGAAGCCGATTTTATCTTCCGCGATGAGATTACAAAAGCCGGATTAGAATATTCCATCAATCAGTATTTTGCAGTGTTGACGGATATGCGTTCGGTCGGCGTGATGGGCGATGGGCGGACGTATGATTATACGCTTGCGCTTCGAGGCGTTACAACGACAGATTTTATGACTGCAGATTGGGCACGGATCCCGTTTGAGGTCCTGGACCGCATCTCCGTCCGAATTGTGAATGAGGTAGTTCACATCAACCGAGTTGTTTATGATATCACCAGCAAGCCCCCGGCGACGATTGAGTGGGAATAAAAATTACAACCCCGGAAAGCCCGTATTTATGCGGGTTTCCGGG
>CANPPM010000172.1 GCA_947575935.1 uncultured Butyricicoccus sp.
TAGAGCGCGCAGAACGTGAAGGGGATATCGATATGGCGGCAACGCTCCGCTGGGCGATCTTCACGCTTGAGAACCGATAAGAAAGGCCCTTTCCCGGAAGCCGACCAAAGCACGGGAAAGAGCCACACCACAAGGGGGATTGTGATTACAGTCTACCACAGTCCCCCGCCGATTTCAAGGAGGAGTTTTTGTTGGAAAAAGAAAAGTTCGATGCTTCACTGCGGCTGAGAGGAATTGCCTGTAAAGTTCAGGCGGTCGCTGCGCTTGTCGGTATTTTCCAAGAGGCGCTTGAAGGAAGCACAAACGCGGCTTCAAATTATGTGGATGCCGTTTATGCGATAAGGCTGTACCTGAGCGACGTGTCGAATGCATTGCAGGACTTCACAGAAGAGTTTGGCGGTGAAGCATGAACATTGAAAAGATTGCAGCAGTTAAAACCGGCAGATACTCGATTTATATTGATGATATCTTTGAATTGCTGAAAAGCACCAATAACAATGCGTTTATGGCGGCTCTACTTGCGTATAATTACGGTTTTATGCGTGGTCAGCGCGCGGAAAAAGCCCGCGCCAAGAAAAAGGCGGTGAAGGGATGAGCGAAGTAGAATTCAAGCGGCAAAATATTATCGCGACAATTATGCGCGCAAAGCAGGAAACAGTTAAAAACATTTGGGCTTTTATGTGCGGCGCTGGGGTGCCGCTCCCGGAAAGCGAATGGTACGCAGGGGGTGAGAACCATGAATGAAGAACGCGAAATCCTGATACGGAACATAAACGATTTTTTGAAACACGCAAGCCTGCGGGACCTGAAATTCGTTTTTACTTATCTTGCAGCAGACAAAGGAGGGAAACATAATGAAAAGGACACATAACCCGGATACCAGCGAAAGAGAGGCGTTCCTTCGCTTCTGCGAGTACGTGCGGAACATGGAGGGCGACAAAGACAAATTTTTATCCGCCGCGAAGTTGCAGCGCACGGAAAAGCAGCCGTCTTTCACGGCTGCACAGCTTCTCGGGCTGATTATCCTGCTCGGCGTTATGCTGCTGGGCGGTGTGGCAATCATCTGCCTGCTGCTGGCCGGGAAAACCGGTGCTATCCTGCCTGCGCTGGGCGTTACTCTGTTCGCCGTTTTCTTTATCGGGGCACTTACGGTCGGTGGGATTTGATGAAAGGAAGTTGACAGGATGAAAAAGGAAAGATACATCAGATTTTAGGTGTCCCCACTTGTGGGGAATGGAAGGGGCTGCAACCCCTTGCGCTTTTCTTGCGTTCCCGCATGGAGGGGGTGAGCAAATCACTCACCCCCCGCAGCAAAGGGGTCGGAAATTTCCCGCCCCTCCCTTGAATTTATGGGGTGAGGTCGTTCCTCATAGCCCGATTCAGGTTTTGACAGGTCGAGACGTTACTTTTCGTTATACCGTCGCGATTCACGACGGAACCCCACAAGCTGCCCCGGTAAAACGCCGAGGTAGAAAATGCCGCCGGATTTGGCGGTAATTCCCCGGCGCTTGCTGAGAAGACGCACAATCGTTGCCGCTCGCGAGCGGGTAATAGGCTCGTTCTGAGCGCCACATAGGCAGGGGGATACATAGATATACCCCCGTGCCCCTATACGCTCTCCTGCCCGGATAATTCACCGGCTCAGATTTGCTTTATACGCTTGCCGCCCGCGCTCCCGCATCACAGCCCGCTGTTCTTCGCTTAAAATACGGGATGCCCGAATTTTCACCCAGCCTTTAGGAACGCGATAGGTCGCCCCACCTTCCGGGTTGGTATTAACGTGCTGCACATCCTCCGGACGGTCAGCCGCCAGGCTATTGTACGTGAATATCTCTGCAAAATTTTCGGCTTCGTTGAATGTAATAACGGTTTCACGCTCTAAATTTGATAATTTCATGACCTGTCCTTTCGTTTTACGCATTCGAGCAGATTCATATAATTATGTTTTTAATAGTTCGCTCAATAATCCCACAAGCACACCGGGGCCACCCTCAAAACTCGCAATATTGTCCGTGTTATTGAGTACAAGATCGATGCAGGAACCGCCGTCGCATTCGCGTTTGGTGCCGTCGGTATAAACTACGGTAATATATCCGTTGAAATCTGCCATTCGTTCCAGCTTGGCAGGCCTGGAAGCTATGTTCATGACGCATCCTTTCTCAATCTAAAACTCTTCGGAATCTTTGACAAAAAGCGAATGCATTCTTCCGGATTTGGATCATCGTAAATAAGCGCAATAACCGCAATCTCTGAATAATTGTGCAAGGCCCTCTCTTTGAAATTGGCCTTTTGCTCATCCGAATAAAGCGGTGAGGTCATTAAAAACGCGTGCCACCATTCACGACACAAAGACATTGAAATATATATTCGTCTGTCCCGTGCCGTGTCTATCGCTTCGGGAATTGACGTGATCCCCGATACTTCTTTTTCGCCGCACAGCCCACAGGGATAAAAAATAGCATCTGCTTTGTCGTCGAACGTGCTTCTAATCCGTATCACAGAAAACGGCTCATACCGCGCCCGCGCTTCCATAACCTGTTCCGCCTTTCGTTGAATCGCGTCAATTCGCCTATGAATGTCTCTCATTCGGTTCATCACCTCCCAGCGAATCTATAAGGGATTTCCATTCGTCCGGATGCTGAGTGCGCCACTCGTCAAATTCTGCAAGTGACGCGCTCAGACCATCAACCGGGAGTTCCTGCAACAACCGACGGGCTTCAACCTCTCGGGAAAGCGCGTCCATTCTTTGTTCAATGGTTTTCATTGATCGCCGCCTCCAATGCGTCAAGCCGTTCCACAATATCGAGCTTTTCAGCGGCTTTGATGGAATAATCAAGAATGCTCTTGGCTGCGGATACTCTCGCGGTTGCTGCTTCGTCTTGATTTTCTACAATGTCCTTTAGGCACTGAATCGCGGGGGACACTGCCCGCTGTGCGTCCCTTACTGCGCTTTCTACGATTTCGGAAAAAGCTTTCCGGTAACACTTTTGAAATTCCGGGTCGCGGAAATACTCTTGCAGTGTTCGGGTCGAAATACCAGCCGCCTTTGCTGCTTCCGTTCGGCTGGAACAGGTCAGCACGGCGGCAAGCGCTTTTTCTTTTCGCTGGTTCATTTTTTCACCCCCTTTCTCTGATTTCTTCCGGTTTTGCGGCCTGATAAAGCTGTAACCAATCATCAAGCCACATGGTACAAAGCCATCCTTCACGGTTGCGCCTGTGAAAAACGCAAGGCAGGCCATCCTCGAAATACTGCGCATCCTCGGAAGCCTGCCGCAGGGCCGCGCAGAGGTTCAGATTTTGAACGCGCTTCACCTCGCAATGAACGCCGGGAAGGCCGGTCAGGTCCGGCACTCCCCCGAAAGTCAGTGATCCGCCGCGCTCTACGGGGTAACCGTGAGCCTGTAAGATGGTCGCAAGCTCACGTTCACCGTTTGCGCCCTTGCGCTGGGACGATTTCCCCATAGCATTACCCCACAGAAACGCCAGTGTATCCCGTCTCATCTTCTGGGAAATCGACTTCACCGAAAGCGTCCATATACATCGGGCGCACCCTGCGCTGTTTGTTTTCGTCCTCAACCAGTGCAAAACAGACAATAGGTAAGCCGGTTCCAGTGTCTCCTTTGTCATCCACAAAAAGTGCCTCAATATTTCCGGATGCGGGAATAATCTGTAAAATTTTAGTCATTTGAAAGCCCTCCATGTAAATTTTCCAGCACCTCCACAATCGAAAGCACTGCACATTGATTATTTTGATGGTCATAGAAGCCGCATTCATCCCGGCAAAAATCTTTAATCATCGGACAAATTTCTTTTCGCATATAGTTCCTCCAAATAAATTAAACTTAACGCTTTGATTTCCGGCTTGAACCGCTGAAAATCTTCACGGCTCCACGAGCTAATAAACGAATCGATCAATTCCCGCTGGGAGGGTTTACCCATTTCTTCATAGTTCAGCACCAGACCTTTCAGGTAAGACGCATCCGCTTTGGACAGAGTACCCCGCCTGTGCAGTTCATAAAGCCGCTGCATCATGTAATACTGTGCCCGCCCGAGCGGGTCAGGGGGCGGCGGTTCGCCTTTAAACGCAGCTCGGGCAAGATCATCTATAACAAATCATCTGCGGCATCACATTCTCCTTTCCTGTATGCGTTGGTGCATCCTTATCAAACCCCGCATGACAAAAACGACAATAATGACAAAAACAATAACACCGTTTTCACGCAACTTTCAAGGGCGTTTTCACACTGTATTTTCACTTTTTGAGGTTTTTTACAATTTCTTTTTGTCATCCCTGACTACATGACAGAAATGACAAAATTGCGCTGAATTTATTTTTGTCATTTTCGTCATTTATTGTCATGACTGCAACATCGTTTTATTCGGGTTTGGAAATTCACATTTTTGGATCGTTATGCGCGTTTTAGTGCCGGGTTTAGTTCTATTTTTTCGGTCGGTCTGCCTTTTGTCATTTTTGTCATTTTTGTCAGCCTTATATATCCTCTGGAAACCAATACCCCAACGCCTGGGTCGAGTTCCTTTGCTGACCGGAACCGTTGGCAGACCCTTAGCAAGTCGCGCTTGCTGATTTCACCCTTCCCGGATTCTTCCAATCTCCGCAGGATGTATTTTGCATCCTTTTCTGCCTGCGTCTCCAACGCTCCGGCCCGTGAGAATGCTGCAAGCGCGTGAGCCTTGAAATATTGGCCGATGGCTACCGCTGCGGCCATTGTGCCGCCCTCTATCTTTGCCTCTGCCGCGCAATGCCCATACTTGCAACAATGCAGGATCGCCGCGATCCGCATAGTCGTACCATGCAGCTTGCCAGCCCAGCCCCCGATCCCCTCCAGTTCATCAATCAGCTGCGGCTCAAGTTCTTGGTGGAATGCTTCTGCAATGCTGTCCGCTTCATGATCCACATGAATTATTTGCGCCTTTTCGGTGGGTGACACGCTAAGAAGATCGTAAATCAAACGCCTGTATTCGTCTTTATACTCTGCTGGCACGGGGCGTGTCCGATATGTGCGCTTTCCAACCTTTGACTGGGGGAGGCTGTACAGGAAGCGGGCAAGGAAGCCGCGCCCTGCAAATTCATCCTGCTGCATCAGCGCATACAACACAGAGGGCTGAAACGTCAGCAGGAGCGTGAGCGTTGGATGTTGTATGTATTCCGACTGCCTGCCCTTCCGGTCTACCCTGTAAGGGTCACCTGTATAGGCTTTCAGAAAAAGGTCAAGGTTTACGGAACCACTGTAGCGCCCTGCAATCACATCAAAAATACCGCCCTCCGAGCTGATAACCGACATTCTGCCATCGTTCTGTGCCATCAGGGAAGCAAGCGCCTCCGGCGTTGAATCATCAGAAATCAGACGCAGAGGCTTTACAGCTTCCAGATCGTTCAGCTCCTGCTTTGCTGCGATTACATCATCAAAATTAACACTCCCCTTTTCCTTTGCTGCCTTTTCGGTTATACTATTGACACGGCGGGCAAGCAAGTCTTTCTTTGCGGTGTATTCTTCCAACGCTGGCTTTCTCGCTTGGTTTTCCTCCCGCTCAAAATCATATACCGGAAATGTCATTGCCGCCATCACCGGGCTTTTTCTTTCTGACGGAAGCGCTACAGTTGCAGTATACAGACCTAACGGCTCAAACCATCCTGGAATCGGGTTGATGACGAAACTGCCCTGCACACAAAGCGCAATAACAGAAAGGCCGACAACAGCGGGCATATCAATCGGCACTTGCAGACTTTCCGCAACAGCTTCCGCATAGTCACGCAATTCAGACGGCAAAGCCTGAATCGGGAAAGCAGGGAGCGGGGCACATTCATCATCTGTGAAGGGGGAGAATGGCGCAAATCTCGGGGAATCCTCGTTCATGCCGTTTTTGAATTCGTCCGCGAATTCCTCAAAATCCTGTTGCATAAATCTTCTACCCCCTTCCGATCCCTGAAAATGTCCATAATATCCACTGTTGCTCCCCGGCTGAGCGTGTCACTCCAATATTCCAGCGCCGCCGCTGACCGGATCGCAAGCACCTCAGTTTCCGTGAAATCATCCGTACCACGGGCAAGCGCCCGATTCGCCACCCGACAGCAGCGGTCAAGCCGGTTTGCCAGCTGCA
>CANPPM010000173.1 GCA_947575935.1 uncultured Butyricicoccus sp.
CTTCTACCTGTTTGCCGTTTGCCATAATAATGTACTTTTTGCTTTCTGCCATTGTGACAGACCTCCGTTTCTTCTGAAATCGTGTAAACCCTGATTTCAGATGCGGAGGAGATCGGCCTCGAGGTCGATGCCGATAAACAGAAAAAGGGCAGCCAGTTTCACTTAGCTGTGAAAAATCGGTCGCTCTTTTTGATCGTCCTGGAAGATACTTCTTATAAGTTATAAGCGATGTGCTTTCGCTACGAGAAGTCTCGAAGCAATTCCCTAGACAGAATAGCCCGTTCTGCCATTGCATCTTGCAATCCTCTTTGCAGTCTGGCACACGGACGACAAATATCTTCGACTTTTGTGATTATAAATGAAATATGGCAGCTTTTTTGCTGCCGTCCTGCCGACGTTGTCTATTCGATTGAGCGCATTCTTTCGACTGGTTCAATCCATTTTAACACATCCATTTTCGAGTGAATTCTTATAGTTTTTTCAAAAAATCACAAAGCACTGAAACTGTCATTAAACATAGCATATCGGGCAAAATGCAAATCTTTTGCAAGAAAGATGCAAATCATATAGAAAATTTCCAACGAAAAAAGAGCGGAATATGTGTACGCTCCACTTTCTTATAAAACCCTTTTCAATTATTTTTTATAGCTGACTTTTATGTTGTCCAGATGAATATATAACCGAGATTGATATCATCAATACGTTGGAATGCTCCGCTGATGAGCTGCTGTGCATTGAGGTCAATTCTGTCCGCCCATTGTTTTCCAGCTGGATTGGAGAACTTCTTTCTGATTGTACCAGTCAGGAGATCAAGCTGATCACCGACGCTGTTGCGGCGATGAAAGAATCACTTCGCCGTTTGAAGGGCGACAGCGAAAAATGAACAGACGGCTGAACCTCATAAACGGTTCAGCCGTCTGTTTTAGGATCTGGTGATATAAATTTGTATCCTGTCCCCCAGCAATTTTCTATGTAATTCTTCCCAGCTTTTTTCATCTTCCGTTTCAATGTGCCAATCTGAACTTGAACCGTTCGGATGCAGTCATTGGCTTCATCCCGCCAGACATCTTCGTATAGTTGCTCTAAACTCAGCACTTGATTCGGATTCTGAACAAAGCAGAGCAGTAAATCAAACTATTTCCGCGTCAAATCAAGTATTTTCTTTCCAACTTTAACGATTCGGCAGCTTGGATCAATCATCAGCTCTGTGCCAAAAATCAGTGGATATGGTTTCGATCTATATCTGTATGGAGTCGAAACAGGGCTAGTGCCTGTGCGCTGCAAATGGATTTATTGCTTACTTTTGTTGAAAAATTCAGCCGGATCACAGACCGTGATCCGGCTGAACAAGGAAAATTTAAGAGGTAAACAGCTATCATTCACCATAAAGCACACGGGTGATCCCTATGCACAATCATTCTATTTCCAGTCTGATATGCTTTAAAATTTACGGCGCACTCCATTATGCCCCAAGGGATATCTCTGCAACAAATCATTGCTATAAGTACATAAAAGTGAATAATAAGAGTGGGAGATTAACTGTGCTTCGCAGCGATGACAGACGAGCGATCGTTATAAGCTCTAAAAATATGCTGTAGTTTAGTCTTTATAAAAATCAGGGCGATCGGTCAGCGGAACAGTTTCAATGCCGCCGCTCTTCTGGGATTTCAGGCAGGAATCGGTGGTAACTGCTGCGCAATAGCCGTCCCAGGCAGAGGCCGCAGCCGCGCAGTAGGTATCCGCATTGCAGGCGTCAACCCACGCCTGGAATTCCTCGTTATACGCTTCGGCGAAGAAGCCAAGACCATCGGAGGTCATGCCGCAGGATTTGCTGTTCGCGGTGCAGACTTCGACGCGGGCGTGGCGCGGCAGGGTTGCGGTGCCATCCTCGCAGAGCACTTCGCAGCGGATATCATATGCGTACTGGCAGTTGACCCAGATTTCGCAATTGACGACCATGCCGGAGGAAGTGGTCAGAATAACAATCTGCGGGTCGTGCAGGTCCTTGTTCTTGGAGTGGCGGGAGGTCTTCGGGAAAATAACCTGCGCCTTGGTGAAGTAGTCGCCGACAAGCCAGCTCATGGTATCGATTTCGTGAATTGCCGTACCGGTAACGGCAACCACATCGTCAAATGCTTCGGGATAATTTGCGTTGCGGTGTGCGCAGTGGGCAACCAGCGGCGCGCCAAGCTTGCCGGAAACAACCAGCTCCTTCAACTCCTTGTACGCGGGGTCAAAGCGGCGGTTGAAGCCCAGCTGGATCAGGCGCTTGCCTCCCGCCATTTCTGCGTCAACGACCTTGCGGGCGCCTGCGGCGGAAGCGGACAGCGGCTTTTCACAGAAAATGAACTTCTTCAGGCGGATAGCTTCCAGGCAAAACTCCTCGTGGGTGCTGTCAGCGCTGACAATGACAACCGCGTCAACATCTTTGTCGTTAATGAGTGCGATCGGGTCGGCGATGAAGCGGACGCCCTCATAAGGAGCGATAACCTTTTTCGCGCGCTCTTCGTTTACGTCGGAAACCGCAGTTACGGTTGCGCCTGTAATCTTATTCATCAGACGGAGAAAATGCTCGGTACCCATTGCGCCTACGCCAATAATGCCAACTTTCAACATGATGATAAACTCCTTTTTGATAAAATTTATGTAGTGGATAAAGACAAACGACCGGATCCCTTAATAAGACATGATCGCCTTGACTGCGTTTGCTGTAGTAGTCTCGGGAAACAGCTCGAATCCGACACGCCCGGTGTAGCCGCAGTCCTCAAGCGCCTTAAACACGCGGGCATAATTGATCTCACCTGTGCCTGGCTCATGGCGTCCCGGGGCGTCGGCAACATGGATATGACCCAGCTGATCGGCGTACGCCTTGATATTGTCGCACAGCGAGCCTTCGTTCAGCTGCATATGATATACATCATAAAGCACCTTGAGCATCGGGGAACCGATCAAACGGGTCATTTCCGCAGCCATACGGGTAGTTGCAAGATAGTTGCCAACATGGTCGGTTGTGATGTTCAGCGGCTCCAGGTTCATTGCGATGCCGCTTTCCTCGGCGATTTTCGCGCATTCGAGCAGCATATCGTACATGGAGCACAGCTTTACCGTGTCGGACAGCTCGGTATAATGGTTGACCACGACGCCTCCGTCACCCAACGCGTTGGAATGGATCGTCACGCTCTTCGCGCCGATCTTCTGCGCCGCCGCGACCGACTTTCTCAGGAAGTCAAGGTACTTTTCCTTGTGGGTAGGGTCGATCAGCGAATAGTCCGCATCCCCGTTGAAGCCGGAAATGCCGATATTCGCCTTTTCTGCCGCGGCCTTGACCGCGTCAAGATCCTTATCCGTCCAGCCCCAGAATTCTACGAATTCAAATCCGTCGTCTTTTGCTGCCTGGAAACGGTCAAGGAAGGGGATTTCGCTGTACATCGGTTCAATGCACGCCGATTTTGCAAATTTCATAAAGATTCGTCTCCTTTAACGTTTTGTGAATACTTTTGAGCGGTACGGGCTGACGGCGAACCAGCCGCCAGCGGATCGCATATTTCAGGAGGGAAAGTGTCAATTCTCAGCCGACTTCTTCGCCTGCTTCAAACGCTTCTACGTTATCCGCCGTGATGAGCGCCGCTTTGGTCTTGGTGTGCGCTTCAAGGGTCTTGCCGTCAAGCACATCGAGGCACGCCTGAATTGCCGCCGCTGCCTGAAGGTCGGGGTACTGTGCAACCGAACCCGCAAGAGTGCCTTCCTTGATGGCCTTGATATCGTCGGGAGCCGCGTCAAAGTCGAATACCTGTACCTTGCCGGAGAATCCGCCCTGCTCAATGGCCTGGATCGCGCCCTGGCCCATCTCGGCGTTGACCGCCCAGACAACGTTGACGTTCGGGTTGGAGGAAAGGACATTCTGCATGACGTTGAAGCCTTCATTGCGGTCGCAGCGCGCGGTCTGGGAAGCGACGACGTTAAAGCTGCCGCACTGATCGCGGAAGCCGCTGAGCCGGTCATCCAGCGCCTTTACGCCGGGAACGCCCTCAAGGTAGCAGATCTGACCGTCGGAAATATTCTCCGCCGCATAAGCGCCTGCAAGGGAGGCCGCTTCGTACTGGTCAATACCGACATAGGTTTCAACCGTTGCGCCAACAGAATCGAGTGCGCCCTGATCCATTGTATCGTTCACAAGGACAACCGGGATGTTTGCATCGTTTGCCTTTTTGATTGCCGGGGCAAGCGCGTTGGAGTCCGCTGCCGACAGGATGATGGCGTCATAGCCCTTGATCACTGCGTTTTCTACGAACTGTACCTGCTTTTCCACGTCCGTTTCCTTCTCGGGCGCCTGGAAATCGACCTTGACGCCAACCTCTTCTGCATACTTCATTGCGCCGTCTTCCATGCTGGTCCAGAACGCGTCGGACTTTGCCTTAACGATGTACGCAATCTCGATCTTGTCATCGCTGCCCGAGCCGGACCCGTCGGCCGTACCGGAACCGCCGCCGGAATTGCCGCCGCACGCGGTCAGGGAAAGCGCCGCCGCCAATCTCTTGGATTTCATCATTTTCAAGGTTCTCCTCTCTTTTTTTAACGTTTTATCTGTAACCAGGCCAGCGCTTTTGAACTGGCCCGGTTCCATTCAGAAGGGATGGTTTATTTCTTACGGCTGCGGAAGGAGTCTGCGAGAACGGCCAGCAGGATAACGATGCCGAGTACCAGTTTCTGAAGGTTCGAGGAAACATTCAGAAGGTTCAGACCGTTCCGGATAACGAACATGATAATCGCGCCTACGAGCGTGCCCCAGACGGAGCCAGAACCGCCAAGCAGCGAGGTGCCGCCGATAACACAGGATGCAATAGCGTCCATCTCGTAGTCAAGACCGGCAGTGGACTGCGCGGAATTGAGTTTTGCAACCAAGATGACGGAAGCGATGCCTGCACACAGGCCGGAGATGGTATAAGCGAGGGTCTTGTACTTCATGACATTGATACCGGAAAGGCGGGTCGCTTCTTCGTTGCCGCCGATGGAGTAGATATAGCGTCCGAATTTGCGGTATTTCATCACATAATAGAACAGGATGTACATCAGGAGCATGAACACGATCTGCACCGGGATGGGCGTGCCGGGGACGTTTGCAATACCGATCCAGCGGAAGCCTTCGGAATAGCCGGTGATGGTCTGCCCATCCGCAAGGGTATAGGCCGCACCACGTGCCATGGACATCATAGCCAGGGTCGCGATCATGGGCTGGAGCTTGAATTTTGAAATCATGATACCGTTAAAGGTGCCGCACGCCGCGCCAATGACCAGCGCCGCGAGGATGCCGACGATAGAGGGCATACCTGCTTCCACAATCAGTTTACCCATGACGATGCCGGTGAAAGCAACCACCGAACCGACCGAAATATCAATGCCTCCGGTGAAAATGACAACGTTCACGCCGAGCGCAAGCACCGCATATACGGTTACCTGCTGCAAAATATTGATGAGGTTGCCGACCGACCGGAACGCGGGTTCCGCAATCGAAAGTACAACGCACAGTACAACCAACACGATGAGCGCCGACATATTGGAAAGGTCGATTTTTTTATCTTTCAGTTTCATCTCGTTTCAGCTCCCCTTTTATAAATGTGTTTTTGCGCCGGTTGCGCAGCCGACGATCAGCTCTTCGGTGAATTCCTTCGGATCCTCGATCAGCCCGGTCATTTCGCCCTCGTGCATCACATAAATGCGGTCGGAAAGCTCGGAAGAAACCATGATAACCGCTTTGCCTGCTTTCTTGAGGTCGTTCATAATGCCATAGATTTCAGCCTTTGCGCCCACGTCAATGCCGCGCGTCGGCTCGTCAAAGATGATGATGTCAGAATTGGTGTTCAGCCACTTGCAGATAACCACCTTTTGCTGGTTGCCGCCCGAAAGGTTCTTCGCCAGCTGCTCCAGTGACGGGGTCTTTACGTGCATCGAATCCGCCAGCTTCTGATTGTTCGCAGTCTCCTTCGATTTGTTAAGCCCAAACTGCGTCATAGCTGTGTCAAGGTTCGGCAACGAAATGTTCTGGTTCAGCGTGAAATTCAGGATTAAGCCTTGCTGCTTGCGGTCCTCTGTCAGCAGCGCGATACCA
>CANPPM010000174.1 GCA_947575935.1 uncultured Butyricicoccus sp.
CTATTCATCAAACATATTCTCAAAGCCTACCACAGTGCTCCCAATGCCCCTTCCGCGTATCAGCATCCGGTTTTAAATTGGCACACTGCCGGTATCAAGGCAATTTTTTACTGCGCAAAACGATTTTCACAGGGATCCTGACAGATTACAAAGGAAATCAACGATACTTCGTCAAAAACAGATATCCTGCGGTCGTTTCATACATTTATCGTATCAGCGCGGCCGTTTCTTCCTGCAGCGTGCGCCGAAGACGCCGCCCAGGAATCTACTTTTGTCCCGGCCTGCCGCGCCCCCTGACCCGCCCGCTAACAGAGCCAACCACAACGGATGTATGACGATAAAATATTTTCAAAATAAATGTATCTCCATGCACCGGCCAAAACGCATCACACTATTCCAGCACCACCGTTACTGCGCGGTGGTTTTCCCCGCTCAACCCTGGCGTCTCGCAGGCATCGGTACAGAATACCTCTCCCGAGGCCTCCTTCAGCCACCCGACAACTGCCGGGTCAGGCCGTCCGTCCTCCCGATATGCGCCGCAGGAAATGACAGCCGTCCTGGGGGAAAGCCGCTGTGCAAGGTCACGGTCAAGCGCCTTGTCCGAGCCGTGATGAGGCGCCTTGAAAACGGTACAGGGCGCCGCTTCCGCTTTCCAGCAAGCCCCATAGGCGTCTCCCGCAAACAATACAGACTGCCCATGGTAATGCAGCTTCAGCCGTAAACTGGCCTCATTCAGCGCTGCTCCAACTTCATATAATGCATCCGGGTCAGGCCGTCCGCGCAGCGCATCATCCAGCACCCGGCTTTGGCGGCGATAGCAGTCTTCGGACAGGCAGCAAATATCCACTGTCAGCTCTCCAGTCAGGGAAACGCCCTTTGCAGGACGGGTAATCTCCCGCAGCCTTGCCCCCTGCCCATATGCCATTTGAAGCGCGGGCAAATAGACCGCCAATGATTTACCAAGCCCTCGCGCCTTTTTGGGATACGACTCCGGAATATCGGCCCGGCAGCCCCAAAGCGCAGGGGCAGGCAGATAATTCGTCCAGACTTCATCCACATGTACCGCCTGAAGCACCGCCTGAAAACCGCCGATATGATCCCGATGCAAATGGGTGAGCACCACCAAATCCAAACGCTCCAGCCCTTCTCCACGAAGATAATCGGCAGCCATCGTACGGCAGGAGCCCGGACGGCAATCGCCAAGGGAAACATTTCCGCAGTCAATCAACGCGGCGTAATCGTTTACGCGCAAAAGCGCAGCGTCCCCACTGCCAACATTAATAAAATCGATTTGAAGCATTGCTTTTCTCCAAATATCATCAACCTTGAAGACGCCCTTCTGCACAGGCGCCTTCAACACAGTTCGCGCCCATACCGGGCGCTTCCCAAGCGTGCATATCTGCCACGATGGACGTCAGCCCGCCCGTCTCCTCCGCCATGCACGCTGCCTATGGTCAAAACACATTCTAACTAACGGTTTTTCTGCCAGTCAGGAAGCGACTGATATCTTTTGAATGGATCGTTTTTACGATGGCGGACGTACAGCGCCGATGCCAGCGCAATGCCGGTCACAAGTGGCGGCGCCACGAACTGTGAAGCGATGACAGCAATCAGCTCCATCTCCTGTGGAGAAAAAGTGATAACACAAAATCCCCCCAGCACTGCCACAAACAGTACGATCCAGCCATAGGTAAACAGTACCATCTTTTTATCATGACTTATAAAATGCACGCTACAGCAGACCAGCGAGCCAAGCAGCGCCGGTACCAAACTCTCGACCAATATCAGCAGGCCGACGCCCAGATGTGGACGCAGCCCAAGCTCCAATGGGTCGAGCAGCAGCCAATAAGCCGCAGTATATACTGCAATGAAAACAAAGCTCAGCGAAAAAGAATAGATCAGCAGCGTACTCTTAAATCTGCCGTCCTTGGTGAAGCGAAACGCATCCCAAAAGGCGCTCTCCTTGATCCTAATCAGTTTCTTTTCAAAGCTGCTCTGTTCTTTTCCCATTTGGGATACCTTGCCTTTCTCTGTGTGCGATATCATACTCGGGCTTTGAGCCCGAATCAAAGACTGGCTCCGTGCGCTCTAAGCCACTATCCCGCCACAAACGGAATCCTGCCGGAGCAGCCGGGGCCTTCCCTGGCAAGCACAGAGGCTACGCCTCCGGCACTCGCCGCGCAGATGCGGGGGGCCATCACGACCGCCCGGCCACGGTTTGGGATTCAGGTACATAAATTCTTAAAAAAGGGTGGAAGCAAGCTGCTTCCACCCTTGCGCAGTGGTCATGGATTACACTGTATTCAGGATTACATGTTCGGGTTATTGTTCAGCCAGAAGATCCAGGCATCCTGGGTCTCAAGATATACATCGTAAATTGCATTCAGATCAGGTGCAATCGCATTGGCTTCAGAAATCGGGAAGGGATTCGCCGGATTCTCAAAGTTGTCAACAACCGACCAGTTCCCTTCTTTGCACATCGCCTCAAACCCATCGCCCATCATGAAGCGGATAAACAGACGCGCGCCTGCCGGATTGTCACAGCCCGCGATCGGATAAAGGTAATTGCAGTTCTGGATTCCATTATAAGGCTTCAGATCCGTCAGCCATGCGATGGACAGACCATCGTCGTCACGGCCGGAAATCTTGCCTGCAGAAGCCAAGCCAAAGGTCGGGCGGCCTTCAATGCCGTTATGAACAGCCGAAACGATCTCATCACCATCCGAGATAAAGGTCATCTTCATCTGGGAGAAACGCCACATATACTCGTAGCCTGCGTTATTCTCCGGAATCTTGAACTCGGTAAACTGGGATGCATCATACGTATATTCCAGCGGCTCGCCGTACAGCTCTTCGTACGCCTGTTCCATTTTATCAGCGTTAACAATGAAGGAAGCAAACAGCGACAGATACGCCTGCTCAGTGCCAATTTCCTTCGCAACGATGGAATACTTCTGGTTGCCGTTTTCGTCCTTCTCAACAAACTGCCACCAGTTGGTGATCGGTTCGGCGTCCGGGAACATATCGGTATTATAATACCAATAAGACAGCGAAGAATAGAACGGCATGCCGTAGGTCATCAGATCTTCATCCACAATATGCTCACAGATATCGGTGGGGAAGTACAGCTCTACATATTCTTCCGGAACGAACTCAATGAAAATGTCGCCAGCCACGTCTTTGCACTGCAGCACATCGGCATTGACATTATTGGACTCCGCCTCCGTACGCACCTTATCAATAGCTTCGGTCTGATCCAGATCAAATGCCACCGCGTTCAGACCGGCTTCGCCATACTTTTCATTAAACAGATCACAGATCTTTTCAATACGGGAAGAAATGCCGTATACGGTAATATCGCCAGACTCCGCCTTCGCCGCCTCCAACAGCTCCTCCTCACTCATGTCGTTCCATGCGACCTGTTCCGGATAATCGGCCTGCAGGGTGCGGGCATCCTTAAAGCTGCTGTCGGAACCGCCGGTATCCCCTGCGCCATCTGCTGCAGGCGAATTGGCGTCCGCATTCGCGTTGTCGGCATTACCGCCATTGTTGTCACCGCTGTCTCCGCCGCAAGCCGCGAGGGAGAATACCATTGCCAGAGCCAGCAAAAGAGCAATTACTTTCTTCATAATGCTTTTTCTCCTTTCAAATGGGGACTTTCTTCTTTTTTATCAAAACACGGTCACGCAAGCGTGTCATGCCCGTGTTATTGAACCGGGAGAACAAACCGATTACAGACGTGCCAGCTTAATCAGCCGCTCCGTCTTTTTATTATATACATTCAGGATATCGGGGTCAACCGTGATATAAACCTTCTGGTTCATTTTATATTCTTGAATGCCGAGCTGCTTGGCAATGAATTCATGCCCGCCCACACGCAGCGTAATCAGCGTTTCGGAACCGGCAGGTTGGGAGGCATAAACCTCGGCCTCAATGGCGCCCTTCCCCTTTTCGGTGTGGATTTCAATCTGCTCAGGACGCATCGCAAAAACGCATTCAAAGTTGCCCTTTGGAATCTCCTCTGTCTGAGAAACCAGATCTCCACTGAAACGATAGTCGCCCAGGCCGCAGGAAGCCGACAGCGTCACACCATCATAGCTAGCCTTCCCCTCCAGCAGGTTAATCCGCGGATTACCGATAAAATCGGCGGCAGTCAAATCAATGGGGTTCATATAGATCTCCATCGGGGTTGCGACCTGATTGAGGATGCCTTCTTTAAAAAGTGCAATCTTGGTCGACATAGTCAGCGCCTCGACCTGATCATGCGTGACATAGATAATCGTCGTACCCATCTCCAGATGCAGCCGCTTGAGCTCGGAGCGCATATCAATACGCAGCTTCGCATCCAGGTTGGACAGCGGCTCGTCAAGCAGAAGCAGCTTCGGCTTGGAGGCAATCGCGCGGGCAATTGCAACGCGCTGCTGCTGTCCGCCTGACAGCTCATTGGGGTAACGGTCGCGGAATTGCTCGATGCGGAGCATCTTCAGCGAATCGGTCACCGCCTTTTCAATCTCTTCCTTGGGCATCTTCTTAATCTTCAGACCAAAGGCAATGTTGTCGAATACCGTCATATGGGGCCACAGCGCATAGGACTGAAACACCAAGTTCAAGCCGCGTTTTGAAGGCTCCTCATAAAACGCATCATCACAATTGATCACTTCTCTGTCGTCGATGGTCATATAACCATTCTGGGGTTTCTCCAGACCGGAAACAACGCGCAGCGTCGTGGTCTTGCCGCAGCCGGAAGGACCAAGCAAGGTCATAAAATCGCCGTCTTCAATCACCAGATTGATGTCACGGAGAACATGGTTGCTGCCATAAAATTTGTCGATATGCTTTAATTCAATTCTGCTCATATCTTATGTATTTCCTTTCTCAGTACAGGATGAGCGCCGTCTTCCCCGCGGAATGCGGCATTCGGATTGCCGCCGCAGGCGGCATGTACACCGGCTTTTTTCCCTTTGCCGGAACGCGCTTTAGCCCCAGGACTTGCCGATATCCGCACCGAAATGGTTTGCAATAATATAGCAAATCAAGATGAACAGCAGCACACAGATCGAAATTGCGTCAGACATCTGCGCATAACCATCCTGCGAATACTGGAACGCCAAATAGGATAGGTTGCGGGTTTCCGACGTCATCAATAGGATGATCAAATCCAGCTCTTTGGCAATGCTGATAAAGACCAACATAAAGCCCGAAATAAAGCCCTGCTTTGCCAGCGGAATGATAATGGATGCCATACGCTTCCAGAAACTTGCGCCTGCAAGATCGGCAGCCTCTTCCAGCTCGGTACTGATCTGCAGCATGTTCGCTGTACCTGAACGGCTGGCAAACGGGAAGTGCTTGACGATCGACACCAGTAGGATCAACGTAAAGGTACCGTACAATGATGGAATCAGCCCGCCTAAGCGCGGACGGGAGAACATCGACAGATAGATCGCAGAAAATGCCACGCCAGGCATCAGATACGGGATGAAAACCAGCTGCTCCGTCAGCTGTCCATACCACTTGCCGCGGCCTCGGGTCGAAATATAGCCGAGGAACTGCCCAGAAAACGCCGTAATGACCGACGCGATAATACTGAGCCGTACCGTGTTCCATAGCGCGATAAAGAAGTGTTTATTCTTGAAAATACCGTTAACATTGAGGGTCAGGTTCTCCGATTCCCCGATGTAATTGTAAAGGGTCAGATTATCCAGCCGGTAGCCGCCGCCCGTGCGAATCTGGAAAGACTCCATCACCAAAACGAACATCGGCAGAACCATCGCTACAAGCAGAAAAACTACGATAAAGACCAGCAGCGGCAACTTCGCCTTGCCCAGCGGAATCGGCGTATGACGGGTCCCCTTGCCGCCCATTGTCTCATAAGATTTACGGGTACCGACCGCGCGCTGATTGGCGAAGATCGTGCCCGAAGCCATCAAGATCAGCAGGATGCTCATCGCATAACCGACGCCTTTGGGCGTGCCGTCGATAAAGGTACGCATTTTTGTCGCCAGTGTATAATACCCGATACGGGTCCCAAGGTTTGCCGCAACGCCATAGGAACCGACCGATTTGGACAGCGACATAA
>CANPPM010000175.1 GCA_947575935.1 uncultured Butyricicoccus sp.
GCGCTGCGGGTTTGGCAGCGCCCTCCGCGTAAACAATTACGCAAAATAAAAGGAGAAGAATGAGAAAGATTCTGTAATACGCTTTTCAGTTCACCGGCTTTTAGGCCGGCACATGTCCCTTGTTTCGCCTAACGTCTGTTTAAATATTGGCAGTATATCGGATTACAGCAGATTTCAGGGTGGGTAAAGCAGTCTGCGGCAATTCCGGTGGATTTCAAGAAAAATCCTCAACGCTTCTGCAGAAAAGCGCCCTGGAACCGTGTTTTGAACGTTTTCAAGCAGACTTTAGCGCAGTCTCTGCCCCAGCCGGAGCAAACGGAATAAATTATCCGCTGCAAACGCCGCATCCGCCCGATGCCGCTCCATATCCGTACCCAGAGGTCCCGGTTCCCGGCAGCAGGTCATGACGGCCTCTACACCGGCCTCGTAAATCGTCTCTGCGCCGCTGCCTGCGCCACCCGCTAACACCAGTACGGGCACGCCCTGCCGCATTGCCCGCCGGGCAATGCCGTCGACTGCTTTTCCCCGCGCACTCTGGCCGTCCAACCGTCCCTCGCCTGTAATCACCAGATCCACCCCTTTGAGCAGCTGCTCAAAATCCAGCTGATCCAACAAGATATCAATCCCAGAGCGCAGCTGCCCGTCTGCAAAGGCCAAGACACCCGCTCCCATCGCGCCTGCCGCGCCCGCGCCAGGAATCTTCTGTACAAAACGCCCCAGCTCATGTGCAATCACGGCGCATAGCTGCTCTGTCCCTTGCTCCAGCCGCTCCACCATGGACGCATCTGCACCCTTCTGCGGCGCAAACACCCGCGCCGCGCCGCTCTCTCCGCATGCCGGGCTGTCCACGTCGCACATAGCCGTTACGCAGACGCCGCGCTGCCGGAGCAGGCTGCCCTCCATACGGATATGGGCAATCCGTCCAAGCGTTTCGCCCGTTGGGACAAACCGCACACCTTGCCCATCAAAAAATTCCACGCCAAGCGCCGCCGCCATTCCACAGCCCCCATCGTGGGTGCAGGAACCGCCCAATCCCAACAAGATTTGCCGCGCGCCGTGCAATACAGCGGCTTCCATCAGCTGGCCTACCCCAAAGGTGGTTGTCCGCTCCGGGTTTTTCCGCGCCCCCACCAGTGGAAGCCCTGCGCAAGCCGCCATTTCAACGACCGCAGTCTTTCCATCCGGCAGCAAAGCAAACGCAGCATCCATCGGCTCTCCCCATGGATCCTGGACTCGCGCAGTAAGCCGCTGCCCGCCAACCGCCTGCAAAAAGCCAGAAACACAGCCCTCACCGCCGTCTGCAATACAAATACGCAGAAACTCTGCCTGCGGAAAATACCTTTTCCCCACTTCTGCAAGAATCCGGTTGACCTCCCCCGAAGACAGCGTACCCTTAAAGGAATCCGCCATGCACAGCACCTTTTTCATGCGCGCACCTCAGCCGCCCTGCGGGCGTTCCCACGGTAAGCCGGATTGCAAAGAGACGCTGGGTCGCGCCCTTCCAAAAAATCAATCGCATTCTGACAGGCCATCAGCCCGGCACGCAGCTGGCCTTCATAAGTATGCGCCGCCACATGGGGAAGAAGGATGACGTTTTCCAGTTCCAGCAGCGGGCTGTCCAACGCAATCGGCTCCTGCTCGGTGCAGTCAAGCCCGGCAGCGGCAATCGTACCCATCCGCAGCGCCTGCGCAAGGTCACGCTCAACAACCAGTTTGCCACGGCTGGTATTAATCAAGATCGCTGACGGCTTCATCTTTTTGAGGAATGATGCGTCCACCATCCCCTGTGTCTCGCTGGTCAGCGGCGTATGCAGACTAACCACGTCAGCCTCCGCCAAAATTTCATCCAACGAACACGCAGCGACGCCCAACCGTTTGCCAGCCGCTTCATGAAAGTACGGATCGTAAGCGAGGATCCGGCAGTGGAAACCAGACAACAGACCTGCCAGGCCTTGCGCAATATCGCCGAAGCCGATCAGTCCAATCACTTTTCCGGACAGTTCGGCTGAAAACGCCTCCTGGTTCCAGTCCCCCGCGCGTATGCCCCGATCAAGCGCCGGGTACTGGTGCAGCGCCATCAGAATCAGCGACAGCGCACATTCCGCTACACAAGCGGACAGCGTCCCCTTGGCGTTGCAAACGGCAATCCCAAGCTCGGTCGCCGTATCTAAGCTGATTTCATCAATTCCCACACCGTGTCTCGACAATAGCCGCAGGTCGTCCGACAAATACCGCAGGCAGCGGTCGCTGTACTGCTCGCCAAGGCTGATAATCACCTCATAGCCCTTCAGCATTTCCTTCTGCTCGTAAGCATCCCTAGGCGGCTTCAGGCCCAGCTGGAGCATATCCATTGGATAGCCTTTCCCCTCCATAAAACGCGCGAGCTCCTGCCGGATCGGTTCCGGCGAACCCGAGCCGGTGTACGCAATTTTGCTCATAAGAAAATCCCCCTGTACGGTCAGGCGTTCACCACGTTGACCGGATGGCCGCCCAGAAATTGTTTTAGGTTGTCGGCCGCAATCTCCATCAAACGCTGCCGGCTTTCTTTCGGCGCCCAAGAGATATGCGGCGTGATAATGCAGTTTTCCGCCTGCAACAGCGGGCTATCCGGTGCGATCGGCTCTGTTTCCGCCACGTCTAGCCCAGCTGCATACACCTTTCCCGACGCAAGCGCCTCGGCAAGGTCAGCCTCTACAATGAGCTGTCCGCGGCTGTTGTTAATAAGGATGACGCCATCCTTCATTTTGGCAAGCGTTTCCCGGCAAACGAGCCCCTTGGTTTCGGTCAGCAGCGGACAGTGCAGCGCCACCACATCCGCCTCTTCGAACAGAGTATCTAAAGACACATATTCTGCAACCGCCTTCCCCGCCGCACACGGCTTCCCATCAAACGCGATGACCCGCATACCGAGGGCGGACGCCATCCGTGCGGTTGCCTGCCCGATTCGTCCAAGCCCCACAATGCCCATCGTTTTGCCCGCAAGCTCGATCAGCGGATAATCCCAAAAACACCAATCTTCGCACTGCGACCATCGCCCCTGCCGAACCGCGTCGCTGTGCCGGCCGACGTGATGGCAGATCTCCAGCAGCAGGGCAATTGCAAACTGCGCAACCGCCTGTGTGCCATAGGATGGGATATTGGTCACCACAATGCCACGCTCCTGTGCCGCCGCACAGTCAACGACATTATAGCCAGTCGCAAGCACACCGATGAACCGGAGTCCCGGACAGCGCTCAAGCGTTTCCCGCGTGACTGGAGTCTTGTTGGTATAAACCGCCTCCGCGTCACCGATTCGCTCTACCACACGCGCGGCAGGGGTACGATCGTACACGGTCAGTTCGCCGAGTGCAGCGATCCTATCCCAGCTCAGATCGCCCGGGTTTTCCGTATACCCATCTAAAACGACAATTTTCATGTCCTCCTCCGTTTACCCGAAGATGCCGTTCATATCCGCAAGGGTCTGCGCCGCCCCAGAGGCCGCATAGGAGATATCCGAGCCTACAAAAGCAAAATTTACGCCCCGATCCAACCACTGCTGCATGGCTGCGCCCGCTTGTCCCGCGCCATACCCGGTTGACACGCCAAAGGGAAGGTTTGCCTTATGTGCCGCCTTGGCCACAAGGTCAAAACAACGCTGTACATCCGGGTGCCCGGTCTGCGTAAGCAATCCAAGGGAACCGGACAAATCATTCGGCCCCAGGACGATGCCGCTCAGATATTTGACCTTCACAATCTCATCAATGTGCTCAACCGCGTCAATGTGCTCGATCTGTGCAATGCGGAACGTCCGATCAAGATAGCCGCCCAGATATTCCTCATTGCTCATCATACCATAGTGATTGGCGCGGATGGGGCCAAACCCACGGCAGCCAAGCGGCGGATACAGACATGCCTCCATCGCGGCACGAACCTCGTCCGCCGAACGCACATAAGGAAAAATCATGCCATCCACACCCATTTCGAGCACTGGTTTGGCGAGTACCGGATCGTTCCACGGAATACGGACAATGGCCGCAGTCCCATAACCATTGAGGGCGATCACACTGTTGAGCAAATCCTGCTTGTCAATAGCGGTATGCTCAGTATCAATCCACACCGCATCAAACCCAGCCATGCCCATTGCCTCCATCAACGGGGGCGAACCTAGCTGCGCGTGCGTACCAATGGCGGTCTGTCCACTTTTCAGTTTCGTTAAAAATTTATTCATTATATCAGGGGCCGCTTTCAGCCCCCTTCACATCCTTTCCTTCGCCCCGCCCGTAGGATCCCGGCACGATGCCGCACAACAGGCAGCGCTTCTTCTATCCACTTAAAATCCTGCCTGCCGGAGATGTTCCCGCCCGCGGCGAGCGATCGGAAGCGGTTGGTCAAATGAATCCAATGGGAATAAATCCTGCTCTACAATAACCCAGCCATCATAGTGGTTTTCCACCAGCGCCTCATGAAACGCGCAAAAATCAACGTTGCCACGGCCGGGTTCCACCATAACGCCCTGCCGAACAGCCTCAATAAACGGCCATTGTTCCGCATCCCGCCGCGCCTTGACTGCAAGGTCACAATCCTTGACATGAATAAACGGAATGCGGTCCGCGTGCCTCCTGTAAAATGCGACAGGATCACCGCCGCCGTGCACATGATGCCCGGTGTCCAGGCACAGGGATACGCTTGTATCCTGCAAAAACCGCTCAATTTCTTCCTCGGTTTCCACATGGCTATCCACATGGGGATGAAATACGCCGGTCAGCCCATGTGCGGCTACGCGGTCGGCCGCCCGCTGCACATTATCGCAGAAAGTCCGCCATTGTGTATCGTTTAGATGCCGATCCAACACCAATTCCCCGGTTTCCAGATCGGTATACATCGGTGGCAGAAGCACGATATATTTTGCCTCTGGAAAATCCCTGAGCAGCGCCGCGATTTCGTCAATCATCTGGCACAGCGCATCGACCGGGGCAAGGAAATTCCCACCCACCGTCGCCGCCGCCAACTTCAGTCCGCGCGCATCCAACGCGCGGCGCAGCGCAGGGTTTTGATTGGGAAAATATCCCCAGGGTCCCAATTCTATCCCCGCGTAGCCTGCTAGCTTCATTTCATCCATACAGCGCTCCCACGGCGGCTGCTTTTCATGCTGGGAGAACCAAACGCCCCATGAATCGGGCGCAATGCCTACTTGAACTGCCATCGTAACTCCTCCGTTGTCATTCGTCCTGCGCGGACGGATTGACCAGGATCTTCACCGCATCTTGATTCCGCGCCCGTAAAATCTCAAAGCCCTCTGTAATCCTCGACAAGGGAATCCGGTGGGTAACCAGCGCCGCCGGATCGAGCGCGCCATTTTCTATCAGCGTTATCACCTGCCGGAACTGCTTTGCCGTTACGCCCGCCACGCCCCGAATGGTCAGCGACTTAACAACGAAATCATTGAAACATACCGGCGCCGGCGCTTCGCCCGGCAGCCCTTCCACGATGATCCGGCAGCCGCTGCCTGCAATCTGCAGGGCTAGCTCACAGGCTGAAACCGTTGTTGCACACATCAAAACGACCTGCACGCCTTCGCCTTTTGTCGCATCCATCACCGCCTTTGCCGCATCCTGCTCCCGGATATTGATCAGCACATCTGCAATCCCCGCCGCATATTTCAGCCGCTCCTGCCGGGTGCCGATCATCAGCAGCTGACGGGGATGCCAAAGCTTTGCGCACTGCATAGCATACAACCCAATCGGCCCGGGACCGATCACGGCTACCCGATCATGCGGCCCAATCCCTGCCGCCTCGGCAACGGCAAAACCATTCCCCAGCGGCTCGATCAACGCAGCCTGTTCAAAGCTGACGCAATCTGCGATGCGATGACAATTCCGCGCAGGTACGGCGCAGTATTCGGCAAAGCCGCCGCCCTGCATAAACCCCAACTCACTGTAATTTTCACACTCGTTCCATCCCAAGTCACAACCCGTGCATTGCCCGCACCGAATGATGCATTCACAGGCGACCCGGTCGCCCGAACGGAATCCCTTGACCCCGCGCCCCACCTGTACCACCGTGCCCGCAAATTCATGCCCGCCAATATTCGGAT
>CANPPM010000176.1 GCA_947575935.1 uncultured Butyricicoccus sp.
ACGCTGGAACAAGCAATTGGTTTTGGACACAGACAATAGGCATATGTGTGACCTCAGAAGTGAGTTTCAGAGGGCTCCGGATTATGCAGGATCAAGAATTCACCCCCAAAAATTCAAGGGAAAGTTTCAGAAAGAATTTGGGAAGTGGTTTGAATCAGATGCAAAGTGGGATAAGGTTCTCGATGGTGCGCAGGCATATTGTTCCGTTGGTTCCGCAACAAAAGATACAGATCGTTATATCATTGCGACGCCGGGAAAGATTATCAGGATGAATCAAAAAGATAATTTTCTTCGGATGATGTTCGGTCTGGCGATTTGTGGAAACAATGAACAGCGGTCAGTTGTAATCATTTATGGGGTAGGGACAAGCAACGGAAAATCTACGCTTCTGAAAGCAGGCACGGATACGCTTGGTGATTATGCAGTTGTTACCCAAGGTGTTGCAATCGATGAGACGCGTGAGGGAAACGGGGCGACACCGGATACCATTGCCACCAAGGGAAAGCGTATGGTTTGTGTGCATGAAATAAATCAAGGAGTGTGCCTGGATGCTGGAAAAATCAAACAAATTGCCAGCGAAGATCATATGTCGGGCCGTGAGGTCTTTCAGGGCGCGGAAAATGTTGTTCTGCAGTGTGTGCTGTTTATGGATTGTAAAGCGCTCCCTCTTTTGTTGCCTTTTTTGCTGCGAAGGCAGTTTAAGGGGGGCGTTGCCGTCTGCTTATGCTGGGGGCAAGTTTGATCGGGAGATACGCCGGAGGCCGCGCAAAAGGGGCGAGCGGAAAGCGGGAGCGTCAGTTGCTCGGGGCGTTTGGGGAAGGGCGGAGAAAGCCGTCTCGTGATGAACGGCTAACCATATATATGTAAGTCGTGAAAATGTAAAAAAATGCCTTTCGACAGTGCTTTTATAACTTCCCGGCGGTGCGGGGGTTGTGGAAATACCGAAAGGAATATCGGGGCATACTGGAATGATCTGCTCTTTGGATAGAGCGAGATATGGTGCAGGGCATAACACCACCGCTCTTTTCACATGCGGATGGGTGGGCAGACGCTCTGAAGGGTGGTATCGTGGGTCGGACAATATCTGTCAGTATGATGCCTGGGTTTTGGCGCAGACTATACGAAAAAGAGGTGGCGGTATGGCGTATCGACGTAAGAAAAGCAAATATCAGGGACGGCTGCTCGTTACCGGCGCCCTTGCCGGTTTGGCAAATGGCTTTTTTGGCGCAGGTGGGGGGTTGTTTTTGGTGCCGTTGCTGACCGGCTGGGCTAAGCTGGAGCAGCGTCGCGCGTTTGCAACATCAGTTGCGGTGATTTTGCCGATTTCACTGGTTTCAGTATGGGTTTATTTGCAGAAGGGGGAGATTGAGGTGTGGAGGAATCTCCCTTATCTGGTGGGAGGCGCGATGGGCGGGGTCATTGCGGGCAAAGTCTTCGACAGGGTGGACATGGTTTGGCTGCGGCGGATCTTTGGCGTGCTGATCTTGTATGGTGGAGTACGGGCGCTGTTTTTGCTGTAAACGGCACAGGCAGCGTCGTAAGGAGGAACAATATGGTACTTGCGTGGATGGTGGGTCTTGCGACCGGTATCCTTTCCGGCTTTGGTGTAGGCGGCGGATCCCTGCTAATGCTGTATCTGACCCTGTTTGCAGATGTTCAGCAATATGCAGCGGGCGGGATCAACCTATTGTATTTTATTGCGTGCGCTCCGGCGGCGCTGTGGTCGCATGTGAGAAACGGCCTGATTGAAAAGCAGGCCGTTTTATGGTGTACGCTTGCTGGGATTCCTTCTTCCGTCGCGGCGGCATTTTTTGCAGCGCGGATGGATGTCAGTCTGCTGCGGCGAGGGTTTGGGCTGCTGCTGCTGTATATTGGGATACGAGAACTGCGTGCGGGCCGCCGGTCCGGGGATGAAAAGCGCCCCAAACTTTCCCATACCGTTTGAAATAAGGATTTAAAATCCATTTTACGTGAAAGAACCTGACCCGATAGGGTGGATACTGCTGCACGTCGTAGGGCGTCCTCGCATGAAGCGTTTTTGCGAGAAGTTGATTCCCATCCTTTTCCGCCAAGAGCGCCAGGGAGGTCTGTATGAAGAAACAGGGATTATATTATAGGGGAAGCTTGGGGAGGAAGGGGCGGTCACAGAAAGAATGCAGTATCAGTGTTTGATCAGCCCATGGGGGCAATACATTGATTTTTAGTAGGAAGGAATCAATCGTTTCCGGTGTAAAATGAGCAATATCCTACGGAAACCGTCTGTAGCGGCGTCCATCAAAACGGAATCAAAACGATGGCAGATCCATTTTGGGAAAGTTCGTTCCCCTCTCCGGCGATCCGATCTATCCTTTGACGCCGCCGCCTTGCCATAATTAGGATCCCCCTTTGCGCATTCGCAGCAGGAGAGGGGGACGCTTTGCAATCTATACTATGCCGCGCTGTCTCAGAAAATTCGATTTGTGAAGATAATTTTATGCGAAAATATTTAAACGTTCCGTTCTTTGTGATATAATAGCCGTACATGGCTGTTTTTTTATGCTTTTTTATACATTGTGGCAGTAGCAAAATATGGGGAAAAACTTTCTTTTCGGCTATTGCTGTGTTATAATGAAATATATTGTCTGCAAATTTGAACGGGGGTTATCCGTAATTTATGAAATTAAGCTATTATTCTTCTCGTGACGAGGCGTGTAAGTCTCCTTTTGGCGCGGTAAAGGCCGGGCAGGAGGTGCGGTTTGCGATTTATCCGGCGCGCCATGTCGGCGTGATCGACGCGCGCCTCTGGGTGCGGCGGGACGGTGAAGAAGCCGCCGCTTATCCGATGAAATGGAGCGGTTACGACGGTGCAACCGACCTTTACACGATCGTATATACGCCGGAGGAACCCGGGCTTTACTGGTATTATTTTACCGTCAAATCCAAGGCGGGGGAACGTTTTATTAGCCGCGGATACGGAGGGGAAGGGGAGCCGGACAGCGTTCTGCACAGCCCCTTCCAAATGACGGTGTATGACGGCAGTTATCCGATCGCGGGTTGGTTTGGCGAAGGCATTACCTATAATATTTTTCCAGATCGTTTTGCACGGACAGAGGCGCCGCCCAAAGAGGGGTGGCGCAGCCCGCGCGTGATTCACGACAACTGGGAGGACATGCCGGTCTATTGGCCGAATGAACAGGGAGAGATCCTGAACAATGATTTTTTTGGCGGCAGCCTGCGGGGGGTGATTTCCCGGCTGGATTATTTGCAGAGCCTGTCAGTGCGTACGCTTTATTTCAATCCGATGTTTGAGGCGTATTCCAATCATCGCTATGATACAGGGGATTATAAGCGGATTGACCCGATGATAGGCAATGAGGAGGATTTCCAGCTGCTGTGCAGGGAGGCGGCAAAGCGTGGGATGCGTGTGATCCTGGATGGCGTATTCAGCCATACCGGATATGACAGCCGTTATTTTAATGCACGGGGCAATTACGATGAGCTGGGGGCGCATCAATCCCAGGATTCCCCGTATTATGAGTGGTTCAATTTTTCGAAGTGGCCGGACCATTACAGCTCTTGGTGGGGGATTTATACGCTGCCGGAAACCAATGAAATGAATGAAAAGTATCTTGAGTACATTGTCGAGGGGGAGGATTCTGTAATACGGCGGTGGCTGCGGCTGGGGGCGTCTGGCTGGCGGTTAGACGTGGCCGACGAGTTGCCGGATGAGTTCATTGAACGGTTGGCGGCAGCTGCGCGCAAGGAAAAGCCGGATGCCCTGATTGTGGGCGAGGTCTGGGAGGATGCGTCAAATAAGGTCAGTTATTCCCGGCGCAGGCGTTATTTTCAGGGGGGCGAACTGGATTCGGTGATGAATTATCCGTTGCGAGACGGGATTCTGGCCTTTCTGAACGGCGACGGCGCGGAGAATTTTGCGGAGAAAATGGAATGCCTGCGCGAAAATTATCCTCGTGAGGTATTTTATAATTTAATGAATATCATCGGCACGCATGATACTGCCAGGGCCATCACGGTTCTTGGCAGCAACGCGCTGTGGGATGCGGATAAACATACGCAAGCGAATGCTGTGTTGGAGGGCGAGGCGCGGGAGCGGGCCAAGCGTCGGCTGAAAATGGCGGCAGTCATCCAATTCTGTATGCCTGGCTCGCCAACGATCTATTACGGCGACGAGGCCGGGATGCAGGGATATGGGGATCCGCTGAACCGGCGTACCTTTCCCTGGGGGCATGAAGATCAGGAACTGCTCGATTTTTACCGGACGTTGTGCGCTGCGCGCGATCAGAGCGAAGTACTCCGTAAGGGGGAGCTGCAGTTTCTGACGGCGGAAGGCGGGCATCTGGTGTTTGCGCGTTCCTTAGGCGGGCGGCAGATGATTGTGGCGGTAAACCGTGACGAGCAGGAGTACCATTTCCGCATCCCGCAGGTATATGCGGTTGATGTGCTGACCGGCAGCCCTTATTGGGAAGAGCTGAGCAAGGGCGCGTATATTGATATGCAGCCGGAAAGCGTGCTGCTGCTGCGCTGCGGCGGCGATCTGAGCGAATAGTACCGGTCCTGCACGCCGGGGGAGCTCTGAATAGGAGGAAGCATCAATGGATTTTACGGAAAAAACACAGACACGGCAATACCACTTGGAAGGGAAAAGTATGAAATGCCGGACGGATCCCGCGCTGCTGCCCGACGGTACGGAGTGTTACCGTGAGGTGTGTGAGCATCTTGGCGGCGTGGGGGTTCTGCCTGTTACGCGGGAGGGGAATATTATCCTGGTCCGGCAGTTCCGGTACCCGTTTGGCAAGACGATTTTGGAGATCCCGGCGGGCAAGCTGGATCATGGGCCGGGGGAGGATCCTTCGGGCTGTGCCGTGCGCGAGCTGAAGGAGGAGACCGGATATTCGGCGGGGCGGATGGTCGCGATGGGGGAGAGCTATCCTTCACCGGGCTTTTTGACGGAGGTGCTGCATACCTATTGCGCCCTGGATCTGACGCCGGGGGAATCGGAGCCGGACGAGGGCGAGTTTGTCGAGGTGGTTTCCCTTCCGATTCGTGAGGTAGAGCGGCGGATCGCGGCAGGCGAGCTGCGCGACGGCAAAACGATCATCGCGATGTACCGCGCCCGCCTGCTGGGGCTGCTGGACGGATTTGATCATTGACGGCCTGCCCGGATGGGCGGCAGTTGTGCGCGGGCGCTGCTTTGCGAAAGGCGTGTGAACCTTGTAGCCGTGTGGCGGCGTTTTTGCCGCTGTGCTGAAAAACTGTTTGAAAATTGTCAAAATACCGCCGCAAGGCAGCTTTTTTCGCCCAAGCATCGTCGGTTTCCCTTGCGATCTGTCAGGGTTTTTACGGAAATTGTCTTGCCTGGCAGAAAAAGGCGCTTGTCCGGTAATCTGCTGGTGGCAAAACAGACGCTGGGGATTTCCCTGGCTGCGAAAAAAGTTCGCTGCCAGGCATATTGTTAGGGATCGGACACACGCTAAGAAACGGGGATGCTGCAGCGGACCGGCAGGCGTATGCGGAGGCGGCGTCTTGGATGGAAAACCGGCTGGTATGGAAGAGCGGAGCAAAGGAGTAGATTCCATTGAAAAAAAAGATACTGGTGGTAGAGGATGAGCGCACGATTGCGGATATTCTGGTGTTTAACCTGGAGCGCGAGGGATATGAGGCAGTATCGGCCGGGGACGGTCCGTCCGGGCTGAAAATGGCGTTGGAGGGGGAACCGGATTTGATCCTGCTGGACGTGATGCTGCCCGAACTGGATGGCTTTGCGGTTTTACGTCAGGTGCGGGAGCGGTCACAAGTGCCTGTCATTATGCTGACTGCCCGTGAGGAGGAGACAGATAAGGTCGATGCGCTGGAAATGGGCGCGGATGATTATATCACAAAGCCGTTTTCCATGCGGGAGCTGATGGCGCGGGTTAAGGCAAATATGCGAAGGACGGCGCCGGCAGACGCTGAAGCGCCGGCGGCGGCGAAAGAAGGGCCGCTGATTATCAGCCAGGAGCAGAATGCGGTATATAAAAATGGGCGGCCGCTTGACCTGTCGGTGCGGGAGTAT
>CANPPM010000177.1 GCA_947575935.1 uncultured Butyricicoccus sp.
GTGATGAATCCGCAGCACTGGTATTTATCCATCCAACTGCCCTCGCATTCCATCAGGAAATCGGCGTTTTCCTCGCCATAGCGTGCAACATATTCGGCCCTCCTGCGCGCATAATTTTCCCGGGACGGCGTAAACGCCTGTTCAATCCAACCATTGTTATACCAATACGCCCCCGGCATTTCACGAAACAGCTCCCGATAGCGCTCTGCAGAACCAAGAAACAGTGAAATACAGTCGTCACAGCGCGGCACGACAACGGGAAGCGACCGGCTGCACACCCCAACCACGCCGTTTGAGCACAGACCATAAGCCAGTACGATGGCGGAAAAGCGCAGATGCTCCGGCAAAAGCGCGTTCTCCCGTTCGACTTCGTCAACCGTGCGCTGTAATTCTGCGCGCAGAATATCCGGCGTATCGTGCAGGCCCTGCCGCAGCCACCATGCCCGCACGATTTGCGTACTCTCTGATATGAGATGGCTGATTTCCCGGTTCATGACCATACAGCCAATTAACGCGATCCTCATATTGTCCCTCCTGCTCTCTGTCAGTATATCCCAAAATACGCGGCCCGACAAGTACGGCGCGCAAAATTTATCTGATTTTCTGTCTTTACGAAAGACAGCGTGAGTGGGATGATGCCCTAGGGCTTGTTTGAAAAATGTCAATATGCCCAAACAACGGTTCTTTTTCCGCCATACTTCCCCAATTTTTCTTGAAATACATCCAGTATTCCTGCGAAAAATTGTGTTTGTCTGGCGAAAAAATTCCTCGCCATTGTGCATATTTCCATTTTTCAAACGGCGCCTAATCGTATCCTATCATCTGCGGCGCGGCGGCGTATAGCAACATGGTGGGGTTTTTTCGGAGGATATTGACATTTCCGGCAGTTTCGGTCAATTTAATCACAATCCATTTCATGATATTCCTATACCGGCGTCGGACAGATCCTTTATAATATAGGAGATACCAGCAAAGGAGGATCTTTTTAAATGCGGCTTGCTATCGGCATTGACACCGGCGGCACATGCACGGATGCAGTGCTGTACGATCTTGAGGAAAACCGTGTGCTTGGGCAGAGCAAAGCACTCACCACCCATTGGGACCTTTCGGCCGGCATCCTGGATGCGCTTGACGGGCTTGACCCGGCGCTTTGCAGAATGGCTGAAACGGCAGGCATGTCCACGACGCTCGCTACCAATGCCTGCGTCGAAGGGAAGTTCCGGCGCACAAGGCTGCTCCTTATGGGCATTGACCGCAGGGGGGTGGCGCAGTATGGTGCAGAATACGGTTTTACCGATCCGGATGCGCTGCGTTATTTGCCCTGCCGCACCACCATTACCGGCCAGGTGCTGGAGGAGCCGGATTGGGATATGCTGCAGGAAAATGCGCGTAAGTGGTTTTCGGATGCGGAGTGCTGTGCAGTCTGCGAAATTCATGGCATGCGAAACGGAAGCGTTCTTGAGAAAAAGGCGGCGCGCATCATTGGGGAAAAAACCGGCCTGCCCGTGGTCTGTGCAAGCCAGCTGTTCAGCGGCTTGTCTTGTCTGGAACGCGCCGCAAGCGCAGTGCTGAATGCGGGGCTGCTGCCGGTCACACAGGAATTTTTGTCTGCCGTCGCTGCGGCATTCCGCAAACGCGGCATCTGCGCGCCTATGTACATTGTCCGCTCGGACGGACGGCGGATGGGGCTTGAATATACCGCCGGGCACGCAGTCGAGACGCTGCTCTCCGGACCCGCCGCATCAGCCCTGGGCGGTGGTACGCTCACCCGGCAGGCGCGGGCCGTCGTGGTCGATATCGGCGGCACAACGACTGACATCGCGCTGATCGAACATGGGGAACCGTTGCTGGCCGATGACGGCATCCGCGTCGGGCAGTGGAAAACACAGGTGCGGGGACTGGCTGCGGCATCCTTTGCACTGGGCGGCGACAGCGCCATCCGCTGGGATGAGCACGGCGGGCTGCAGATCGGCCCCGACCGCGTGCGCCCGTTGTGTGTTCTCGCGACCGAGCATCCGGAGATTGTTCCCGTCCTGCGCGCACAGGTGCAGACGGTCCCTGTGCACACACTGCCGCTGCATGAGTTTTTGACGCTTGGCCGGAAAAACTGGCGGTCGTTGGGGCTTTCTGCAGAAGATGAAGCGCTTTGCCAGGCGGTCGAAGACGCCCCGCGCAGCATTCAGCAGACGGCAGATGTGCTTGGGATTGATAAGTATCAGCTGCGTACGGACCATCTTGAAAGACAAGGCATCCTTCTTCGCGCGGGGCTAACCCCAACCGATCTCATGCATGTCCGCAGGGATTATACCGCCTACCATCGGGAAGCGTCTGTGCTGGCGCTTCAATTTGCCGCGGCATCGCTGCACATCAGCCCGGGAGCATTCTGCCGTCGTGTCTACGATCACGTTTCCTTTGAGGTGTTTTCTTCCGTACTGCAAATGCTGCTTGAACATGAATCACCGTATTTTCGAAAGCACGGATTTGACGGCGGCGTGCATGAGCTGCTCCGGCTGCAATGGGAACAGCATCAGCGTGGCGGCGCGCCGTTGCTTCGCTGCGGATGGGGGACCCCTGCGGCGATCATCGGCATTGGCGGGCCGGTGCACGTATTCCTGCCGGCGGCGGCTGCTGCGCTGGGCGCGGAATGCATTATTCCAGAATGTGCGCCGACCGCAAATGCAGTCGGCGCGGCTGCGGGACATCTTTCCGTATCAGCAAGCGCGGAAATCCGTCCGCACGGCCGGAAGCCGCTGGACGAAGGGGCGGGGGATTTCGAAGTGCTGTGTGAAGGGCTGCCTCCGCGCTATTTTGACCGGCTGGAAGAAGCTTCTGACTGGGCGGCGGCGCGGCTGCGCGAACGGACCGAGACTCTTCTTCGCGAGCAGGGCGCACCGGGTGAAATTGCTTTCACGCTTACGGAAGACAAAAACGAAAGCAGCGTATATTTGTCGGCTAGGCTGACGGTTACGGCGAGAATGATATAAGAAAGGGGTTTTACAGGCATGTGCCAGATTACGATCTGTTCCGGCGAAAGCGTGCGTACCGTTTCCGCCCGCCCCGGGTATCTGCTGGGAGAGGCGCTTCGCGAACAAGTGCCGGCGTTCGCTATGCCCTGTGCGGGCAACCATACCTGCGGCAAGTGCAAAGTGAAAGTGGAGGGCGCGGTTTCCGCACCGGACGGGGCAGAGCTGCGGCTGCTCTCCGAGAGCGAACGCGCAGCCGGCATACGTCTTGCATGCGCCTGCCAAATCAGGGGGGATATTACCGTTACCCTGTACGAAGAGGGCGCATCCAAAATTGTTTCGTGGTACAAAACGCCTGCTTTTGAGCGCACCGAAAAGGGCTGCGGTTTTGCGGTGGATATCGGTACGACCACGGTCGCGCTGCAGCTGATTGACCGCGCAAGCGGGAAGATCCTTGCGGAGCGGCTTGCCGAGAACGCCCAGCGCGGTTATGGCGCGGATGTGATTTCCCGTATTGAAGCATGCCGGGCAATAGGCGTTTCCGCACTTTCCGACCGTATCGCAAATCAGCTGGAAGAAATGGCGGCGCAGTGTCTGCAGGAAGCCGGGATTCCGGAAGCGGCAGAATCGGTTGTAACGGGCAATGCGACTATGCTGCACATTTATGAAGGGCTGGATCCGTTTTCACTGGCGGTCGTACCGTTCCGTGTGCAGTCCTATTTTGGCTGCATGAGCCGCCGCACGCTGGCGGGCGCACCGGTGTATCTGCCGCGCTGTGTCGGTGCGTATGTCGGCGCGGATATCCTGTGCGCAGCGCTGGCAGCGGATTTATTGGGCGGCGGCGTGCAGCTGCTCGCCGATATTGGCACGAATGGTGAGATGGCGCTTGCACGGGAGGGGAAGCTGCTGTGCTGTTCAACCGCCGCAGGGCCTGCGTTTGAGGGCGCCGGGCTCAGCTGCGGGATGCCCGCCGCGCCAGGGGCTGTCCGGGCGGTAAAGCTGGAAAATGGAACGGTTTCTTACGAAACGGTGAACCGCGCGCCCGCCAAGGGCCTCTGCGGTTCGGGCGTGCTGGACGCGCTGTCCGTTATGCTGAAAACCGGAGCCATTGACGATTCGGGTTATCTTGAGGAAGATTGGCCGGTCGGAGGCAGCGGCCTTACCGTAACGCAGAAGGACGTGCGGCAGATCCAGCTTGCCAAATCGGCAGTCTGTGCGGGGCTGCTCACCCTGATGGAGGAAGAATCCCTCCCCCCTTCCGCAGTACGGCGCTTTGTGATTGCGGGCGGTTTTGGGAATACGATGAACACGGATTCTGCAAAGGAAATCGGCCTGTTTCCGGCGGCGCTCCGGGAGCATACCGCGTTTATCGGCAATGGCGCGTTGGGCGGCGCATGTATGCTGCTGATGAATTGCGGCCTGCGCGAAAAAAGCGAACAGATCGCGCGGGAGGCAGTCGAACTATCCCTCTCTGCGAGCGCCAGATTCATGGACTGCTATGTTGACTGTATGTCCTTTATGGAATTCTAAGCGGCGCGCAGCCGTCAGGGATAGATATTGCAAAAAGAAGATAACACAGTACAAGCGTCGGGCAGGGGGGCCGTGCTATACTGTATTCAATGATTCCGAATACAAGCCGCCAACGTTTCAAAACGTTATTCTTTGAAGGAGGAGCAATCTTATGAAAGAACTATTATTCCGCACCCTGCGTCACGAAGAGACCGAACGCGCGCCGTGGGTGCCGTTTGCCGGCGTGCATGCGGGCCGGCTCAAGGGGTATACCGCAACCGAAATGCTGACCGACGCAGATAAAGCGTTTCAGTCGCTGATGGAGGTCAACCGCCTGTATAAGCCCGATGGACAGCCGGTGATCTTTGACCTGCAGATCGAAGCGGAATGCCTTGGCTGCGACCTGACCTGGGCGGACGACTGCCCGCCGTCCGTTTCCGGCCATCCGCTCGACGGCAGCGACGAGGAGCCGCCCGAGGTTCCCTGTGACTGTACCATCCCCACAAAAGCATCCGGTCGTATCCCCTATGTACTCGACGTGATGCGCCGCATGAAGGAGGCCGTCGGAGAAACCACCGCGCTTTATGGCCTGATCTGCGGTCCGTTCACGCTGGCATCTCATCTGCGTGGCAACAACCTGTTTACCGATATGTTCGATTTTGAGGAAGAGGTCGCCGATCTGTTCGCCTTCTGCAACCGTGTCTGCATGCGTATGGCAGATTATTATATCGAAGCAGGTATGGACGTGATCGCAATCGTTGACCCGTTGATTTCACAGATTTCCACCGCGCACTTTGAACAGTATATGACCGAGCCGTATACCGGGCTGTTCCACCATATCCGGGAGGCGGGCGCGTTTTCTTCCTTCTTTGTCTGCGGCGACGCAACCCGTAATATCGAGGCGATGTGCCAAACCGGTCCGGACTCCATCTCGGTGGATGAAAACGTCAACCTCCTTGCTGCAAAGGAGATTTCCGACCGGTACAATGTTGTGATCGGCGGCAACATCCCGCTGACCTCAATCATGCTGCTTGGTACACAGCAGGATAACATGAAGTTTACGGTCGACCTGCTTGACAGTGTGCCGGTTAAAAAGAATTTCATCATCGCTCCCGGCTGCGATATGCCCTACGACGTGCCGGTTGAGAACTGTATCGGTGTTGCGCAGGCAGCGATTGAAACCGATGCTGTCCGTGAAATGGTCAAGAATTATCAGGCGGAAGAAATCGACACCTCCGGCGTTATTCTGCCCGATTACGCGAGCCTCAAAAAACCGCTTGTCGAAGTTTTCACGCTTGATTCCGCCCAGTGTGCCGCCTGCGTTTACATGATGGGGGCGGCAAATACGGCGAAGGAGACCTTCGGCGATCAAATCGACATGATCGAATACAAGTACATTTATAAAGAGAACGTCGCGCGCTGCGTTAAGATGGGCGTGCCGAACCTGCCCTCAATGTACATCAATGGTGTGCTGAAATATCGCTCTATCATCCCCGCAAAGGCCGAGCTGGAAGCTGCCATCCAGGAAGCCATCGCCGCCTGCGGCAAGTGACGCATGAGCA
>CANPPM010000178.1 GCA_947575935.1 uncultured Butyricicoccus sp.
GAGGGGGGAGAAGGGGCGGGAGGGGTTTTGGTGCGGCGCGCGGCTTTGGGCCGGGGCGCGCCGGCGGATTGGCCGCCGCCGCCCGCTGTCCCGGGCTTTTACATCAAGCCGGGCCACCCACCCGGCTGCCCCTTCTTGATGAAAAAGAGAATGAGAAGAATGAGAAAAACGGGTTTGCTGCGTAGCGCGGAACCGGTTTATTTGCTGATGGTCTGTTTCAGTGCGTCGACAGAGGTTGCGATCCCGGCTTCGGTGGACATGGTGAAATCCTCCATTTCCAGCGAGACATCGCCGTTGTACCCCATCATGCGCACAACGGAAAAGAATTCCTTCCACCACTGCAGGTCTTTTCCGCAGCCAACTGCGACGTAATTCCAGGTGCGATTTGCGGTGTCATGCACGTCTTTCCATTCGCAGAGGCCGTTTGCCTCCGCCATGCTGCGTTCAATGCGGGTATCCTTGCCGTGCACATGATAAATCGCGCCTTTGAGCGCCCGGGCGGAAACGATGGGATCCGCGCCGTAGGCAATCAGATGGGACGGATCCAGGTTGATGCCGAGGATGGTATCGCCGACCGCTTCCCTCAGATGCCAGAACGATTCCGGATTATGTACCATCATGCAGGGAAATTCCTCGATTGCGACCTGTTCCAAGCCCTGCTCGCGGCAGAAAGCGGCAAACTGTTTCCACCACGCTGTGGTGACGCGCCATTGATAGTCGACGGTGGGCTGCAGATAAGCGGTCATGGTGACCGAGGAGGTGATCCAGTTCGGGGTTACGTCGTTTTCGCTGCCCGCCGGAAGGCCGGACATACAGACGATTTTCTTTACGCCCAGCAGCCCGGCCAGGCGGGCGCAGTCATACATGGACTGCTCGTATTGTCTGCCGGTTTCACATGGCCACAGTGGGTTGCAGGAGGTATTGAGCGCGGAAATCCGCATCCTGCGGCGTTCGAACTCCGCCATATAGGCCTTGCGCGCGCCCTCGTCGGCGAGCAGCTCGGCGGTGGGGCAGTGGGTGCGCGCCCCCCAGCCGCCTGCGGTCATTTCGACTGCGCTGATACCGTAGGATTGGACGGTATCCAGCATTTCCGTAAAAGACAGCCCGGCCAGGACATCGGTGCAGATAGACAGTTCCATAATGATTTTCCTCCTTATTTCCTGTACAGCGTTGGCATTTCATCGTAAGAAACCGGCTGGATCTGCTGCGTTTCGCGCGCTCTTGACGCGGCTGCCGCTGCCACCTGGCAGGCATAGCCGTCCCAGGCAGAGGGGCCGTCGACGCGCCCGGCTTTTGTCGCATTGATCCATTCTTGGAACTCGACGTTGTATGCTTCTGCAAAGCGGGTGGTCCAATCGGCATCGACCGCATTGCCGCGCACAGTGCCGGCAAGGACTTCAATCGTTGCGGGTTTGGGCAGATTCAAAATGGCGTCCTCGCAGACTACTTCGCAGCGGATGTCATAGCACTGGCCGTTGCAGACAAAGGATTCCACATCAATGCGCACGCCGGAACGGGTGGTTAAGATCATAACCTGCGGGTCGTGCAGTCCTTCCTTTGCATGACGGGTTGCCTTACCGTAGCGGACTTCTGCGGTTGCGTAGTCTTCTCCAAGCAGCCAGCGCAGTACGTCGATCTCGTGTACCATCGAATTTTCCACAGCGGATGCATTGTCCCACGGCTCGGTTACGCGGGCATTGCGGTGGGCACAGTGCAGCAGCAGCGGCTCGCCATATTTGCGGCTTTGGATGGCGTCCTTGAGCTGGCGGTAGCCTGGGTCGTACCGGCGCATAAAGCCAACCTGCACCAACTGCTTCCCGGCGGCAAGCTCGGCTTCGACGATGCGCTTGCAGGCGTCGGCAGAGGGGGCGAGCGGCTTTTCGCAAAATACATATTTGCCCGCCTTGACGGCCGCCATGACATATTGTTCGTGGAATGTGTCGCTTGTCGTGACGATCACAGCATCGACGCCGGCTTTTTCGATCAGCGCTTCACCAGTGGCGTAAGCCGAAATCCCATATTTATCTGCAACGGTTTTACAGAAATCTGCGTTGACGTCTGCACAGGCGATGACGCTTGCGCCGGAAAGCGTATGGTTAATGCGTTCGATGTGGGTGCGTCCGATCGCGCCTGTGCCGATCAAACCGATTTTCAGTTCAGACATGATAGAAATTCCTCCGATTTGTTTTAGAATGATTGAAGGGGAGCGCGGCCGCCAGCAAGCGGAAGGCAATTTCGTCCCGATGCTTTGTCCGCAGGCGACCGGAAGAGGGCTGCGCGGGCGGTTATTGGTAGTCTGCGACATTGTCTGCGGTGATGGATTGGAAGGGGACGATGATTTCTGCATCGACGGCCTCGCCTGCGACCAGCTTCTGGATGGCTGCAAAGCAGGCTGCGCCCTGGCCGGGAGCATCCTGTAAAATAGTCTGTGCCATGGCGCCAGCCGCAACTGCTGCAATCGCTTCATCCGTGCCGTCTACGCCCGAAATCAGGACCGTGCCGTCTGGGATGCCCGCACCCTTGAGCGACTCCATGCAGCCCAGCGCCATCTGGTCGTTTGCGCATACAATCGCGTTGAAATTAACGCCGCCCGCACCGTCGGAATAGGTCTGAATCCAAGCGTCACAGATGCGCATCGCTTCATCCTTAACATAGTCGCCATCCTGGTCGGCAAGCACGGTGATATCTGAGCGGCCTTTTTCCTCCAGTGCGGCAAGGAAACCCGCACGCCGTTCGGCGGAGTGCTGGAGGCCGGCAGTACCCGCGCAGTACAGGATATTGGCGCCCTCGGGCAGCTGCCCGGCCATATACTCGCCCTGCATATAGCCGGCATCGAAATTCTGTGAGCCGATGTAAGTAAAGCTGCCGGAGGAGGCTGCGATGCCCAGGCAGACGACAGGGATTTTTGCCGATTCTGCAGCATTGATTGCGGGAACAATGGCCTCAGAGTCGGCGGGGACGATCACCAGCGCATCTACGCCGCGTGATATAAATGCGTTTACCTGGTCGATCTGCTTCTGATTGTCGTTATTGCCGTCGGAAAAGGAGACGGTATAGTCCGAACCTGCAATGGCGGCGCTCAGCGCAGCCTCACGGGCCATGCAGAATACGTCGGTATCGGCAAGATTGACGTAACCGATCTCGTGGCTGCCGGAGGCGCCGCTTCCGCCGTTTGTGCTGTTGCCGCCGCCTGCGCAGCCGGCCAAGGTGCTTGCAGCAAAAGCCGCCGCAAATAGGAACGCGCCCAGTCTGTTCTTCTTGTTCATGATAAGTCCTCCTGAAATTTGGTTTTTATAAATAAAAGGTTTGCTTTGAAAACGACTTAACGGGCTTTTTTTGCTGAATTTTTGGTGATTACATCAATAATGACCGCGCCGACAATGATCACGCCCTTGACAATTTTCTGTATGTTGGAGTCGATGCCAAGCAGGGTCTGCACATTATTGATGATACCGACGATGACCGCACCGACAATGGCGCCGAACAGTGTGCCGGAACCGCCGCTCATGGAAGTGCCGCCGACGACAACCGCTGTGATGGCGTCCATTTCGTAGCTGAGACCGGCGCCGGGTACGCCGGAATTCAGGCGCGCCATCAGCAGGATGCTTGCAATGCCGGTTAGGACGCCGTCGAGTAGATATGCCTTGAAAACGACTGCCTTAGGGTTGATGCCCGAGGCTTCAGCAGCTTTGGCGTTGCCGCCGACCGCATAAATATAGCGCCCGTAAGGGGTTTTATTCAGGATGGTCCACATGACGGCAAACGCAATCACCAATACAATAATTGCCATCGGGATGGGGCCGACATAGCCCTGCCCCATGAAGGTGAAGGAGGGGGTTAGGCCGGAGATCGTGTTGCCGCCGGTCACCAGCACTGCGCCGCCGCGCGCTGCTTCCGTCAGAGCGAGGGTCATGATAAAGGCTGGGATACTGAATTTTGTAATGACAAAGCCGTTCAGCGCGCCGAACAGGATGCCGGCAAGCAGTGCCACCAACAGCGCAGGCAGCAGGGAACCGGTTGCGACATTTACCATACAGGCGACACAGCCGATGAAGGCCAGTTCAGAGCCGTAGGCAATGTTGATATGCCCGAGGATAATTACAAATGTTGTGCCCAGCGCAAGTGTGGTGGTGCAGGCAATGGACAGCAGCATACTGGTCAGGTTATACTGACTCAGAAAACCGCGCACCCCTACCGACGCGGCGGCAAAGATCACTGCAAGAATAATGAAAATCCCGTATTTTCCATAAAACTGACCGAAATTTAACTTCTTTTTTGCCTGGTTATTCATGTTTGCCTACCCCTCTCGTCGCAAGTTTCATTACGCTTTCCTGTGTCGCCTCCGAGCGGTCCAGGATGCCCTGGATAATGCCTTCCTGCATCACCGCCACACGGTCGCTCATACCGAGGATTTCGGGCAGATCGGAGGAAATACTTATAATACCCATGCCATCGCGGGCAAATTTTGTCAACAATTATTGGATTTCGCTTTTTGCAACGACATCGATGCCACGTGTTGGTTCGTCGAGGATCATTACCTTGACGTCGCCGACCAGCCACTTGGCAAGCACTACCTTTTGCTGGTTGCCGCCGGAAAGGGTTGCCGCCTCCACGTCTTCGTTTGCGATCTTGATTTGCAGCAGCTCCCGCATTTTTTCGACATCCCGGCTGATCGCTTTATCGTTGATCAGGACTTTTGTGTATTTTTTCAGGTTGACAAGCGAGGTGTTGTGATGGATGCTGCGCCCCAGGACCAGGCCGTAGGTGCGGCGGTCTTCATTGACCATTGCAAGTCCCTGACGGATGGCGTCCCGTGTGTTTTTGACGTGCATCTCCGTTCCGTCCAGGGTTACGCTGCCGGAGGAGATTGGGTCAAGCCCGAAAATCGCGCGCATTACTTCGCTGCGCCCTGCGCCGACCAAGCCGGCAAAGCCGAGGATTTCGCCCTTTCTGAGCTGAAAACTGATATTGCGGAAGCGTCCGCCGTCCTCTTTGCACTGCGTCAGGTTTTTCACGTCCAGGATTATGTCGCCGATTGGTACGGTGGTGTCCTTGGGGAAAACGTTTGTGATCTCACGCCCGACCATGCGGGCAACCAGCTTATCCGGGTCATAGTCGCTGGCTGGCCCGGTCTCGATCCACTGGCCGTCGCGGATGATTGTGATTTCGTCCGCGATTCGGAAAATTTCATCCATCTTGTGGGTGATGTACAGGATTGCAACCCCTTGTTCCCGCAGCGCGAAAATCTGTTTGAACAGGATTTCGATCTCTTCATCTCCAATGGCCGAGGACGGTTCGTCCATGATAATGACCGAGGCGCTGACCGAGATTGCCTTAGCGATCTCAACCAGCTGATGTCCGGCAATCGACAGCTCGTACATTTTCTGCCGCGCGCGGTACGGGATGTCCAGCCGGTCGAGCAGGGCCTGCGTGTCGGCATACATTTTGGCATAGTCTACGAACATCCCCTTTTTCGGTTCCCGTCCCAGCCAAATATTTTCGGCAATGGTCATCTCAGCAATCGGATTGAGCTCCTGGTAGATCATTGCGATCCCCATTTTCAGAGTGTCTGTGACTGTGTGCGGGCCAATCTGCCGGCCCTGATAGATCATCGTCCCCTCGTCGGCAACGTAGGTCCCGTTGATGATCTTCATCAGCGTCGATTTGCCCGCGCCGTTTTCCCCGCAGATGACATGCACCTTGCCGGGGCGAACCCTTAGGTTGACGCCGTCCAGGGCCCGGACGCCGGGGAAGACCTTGACGATGCCCTGCATTTCCAGGACATATTCCGGATTTGCCATGAATTCTCCTCCATTCTTCTCTCAGGATGTTACGAGTACGTACTCGTATGTTTCTAAAAAAATATTTGCTGCGGATGCAAATATTTTTGAAGACGAGGGATCGTTTCAGCCTTGCCAACCTGCCCAAACCAAACAGAGCGCTTTGTGTTGTTCGGGAAAGGCAATTGGCGGACTTTTGGCTTATGAAATGCGCTGTTGCTCCCATAACAGGGGGATTCATCGATACG
>CANPPM010000179.1 GCA_947575935.1 uncultured Butyricicoccus sp.
TGCGGGATTAGGGAAGCGTTTCAAAGTGGGCAGGGAGGGCGCCTGTTTCTTTGAAATGATAAAAGGATAGCAGACACAAGAAAACCGTGTCTGCTATCCTTTGATTGTTTCCGCCGATCGGGTGGCCTCGGTTGGCGGATAACGTTTCCGCGCTGCGGGGCGTTATGAATCCACAGCTTTGTTGCGGCCAGAAACGCGGCTTGCGTCGTAGAGGCGCCAACGCCATTCGCATACCAGGCGAACAAATTGATAGAAAGGTTTCGGCGGCTGCGGGCCGCAAACTTCTGCAGTGGGCCCTGGGGATAACCGGCAGCGCGTCACCGCCGGTTTGGCCGGCGCGGAATGGGATTGTCAGCCGCCCGATTTATCAGCTGGCCGTGACAGTAGAGCAAACAGGCAGCCGAATACGATTGCGGCCGCAATTCCGCCGGCAGCGCCGCTGACGCCGCCGGTGAACGCACCGAGCAGACCTCTTTCCGCCACCCCTTTTGAAACGCCTTTGGCCAGCGAGTAACCAAAGCCAAGCAGCGGTACAGTCGCCCCCGCGCCCCCAAAGTCGACCACACGCTGATACAAGCCAAAGCCCTGTAGGATGACGCCTAGTACGACATAGGAGACCAGGATGCGCGCCGGGGTCAGTTTGGTTTTATCAATCAGGATTTGAGAAAGCGCGCATATGATACCACCTGTTATAAAAGCATTTAAATATTCCATTTGTATAATCCCCTCCTCAAGAAATAAAATACTAACAGATATAATAATTAATAATATATCTAATAGTAATATTAAAGATTACAAATAATAATAAAATAGAAAAATATAACTATTTGAAATTTTATATACAATTAGTTATTTATATATAAAATATATCAAATTGCAATAAATATGGCGGAAATGGGAATATGGTAAAGGCGAGGAATGTTGCTGCGTAAAACATGGTTTTGGCCATATGCGGGCCTGTGCCTGCCGTGCGCGCCGTGCAGGCGCAGGCCGTGCAATTGCGTGAAAAATTACCTGTTTGCCCGGCCGGTTTTTGCAATCGCGTTTTGAAAATCTGTCATGATTTTTGCAGCGAGCGCTTTTTATCCGGTGAGAGGTCATTTACTATCGTGGGGATGCAGGAGGGCCGGAGGACCATCTGGCAGTGGAATCAGTGCACATTATGCCATTCGTTCCAATACGACTGCATGGCATACTCCGGCAATGGATTGCCCCTGCTGCAGGGAGGTTGGGCTCATCAGTGCGCCGGTTCCGGCAAAAATGACTTTGTGCAGTTTGCCCTGCTCCATTTCTTGCAGAATGTGTCCACAGATGACTGCTGCAGAACAGCCGCAGCCTGAGCCGCCCGCGTGGGTGTCCTGCTCGCTTCCATAAAGCAGGGAACCACAGTCCGAATAAACCGGCGTAATGTCGATACCATCCTTGCGAAGGAGAGTAACCAGTAGGTCTGCCCCAACTGCAGCGAGGTCGCCGGTCAAAATACGGTCATAATCGGTTGGCTGGGTACCGGTATCCTCGAATAAATGTTCCAGCGTATCGCAGGCGGACGGCGCCATTGCCGAGCCCATGTTATTTGCGTCTTTGACGCCCATATCAACCATTTCTCCAAAAATCGCATGTGTGACACGTACCTTGGAGCCGCCTTTTGCCAATACGGCTGCGCCGGCTGCGGTGGCGGTCCATTGGGCTGTGGGGGGACGTTGGCCGCCGTAGGCCAGGGGAAAGCGGTACTGACGTTCGGCCGAGCAGAAGTGTGAGGAAGCTGCTGCAGCCAGTTTCCGTGCGGCGCCGCCGTCGATCAGCGCCGCGCCCATTGCCATCCCCTGCGCCATGGTCGAGCAAGCGCCGTACAATCCCAAATAGGGCAGGTGGGCGTCGACCGATGCCAATGAGGAGCCAATGCACTGGTTCAGCAGATCCCCTGCCAGGATACAGTCCAAATCGGACAGCTGCAGTCCGGCCTTTTCTACGGCAAGTGAGATGGTGCGCTTCTGCATTTCGCTTTCTGCCAATTCCCAGCTTTTCTGGCCGAAATGGCTGTCCTCGGATACCACATCAAAAAACTGCCCAAGCGGGCCCTGCCCCTCTTTTTCGCCGACAATTGCAGCCGAGGCGAGAATCGCAGGCGGCTGCTGGAATGCAATCGTACGTTTGCCAATACGTTTTGCCATTTCCTCAGCCCCCTATCCAAAACAGCAGCAGCCCGTAGATAACACTGGCCGAGATTCCGTACACTAGCACTGGGCCCGCAATCACAAATAGTTTGGCGGCCATCCCCAATACCAGGCCCTCGCTTTTAAATTCCATTGCGGGGGAAACAATTGCGTTGGCAAAACCGGTGATTGGCACGATCGTACCCGCCCCTGCATGTTTGGCCAGTTTGTCATACAAATGCAGACCGGTCAGCAGCGCCCCAAGGAATACCATGGTGATTGCGGTCGCTGCGGACGCGCCTTCGATATCCATGCCGCGTCCCTTATAAAAATTAGAAACCAGCTGCCCGACGGTGCAGATTGCCCCGCCGATGACTCCAGCCCAAAGCATATCCCTCCAAAGGGGGGAATCTGGTGATTTTTTTTGGTAAAGCCGCTCATATTCGTTTTTTGTCAGGTTCATATTTTGATGCCTCCCTCTTTTGGGTCTAGCTTGTGCCGCACAATGCGGATTTATTCTGACCCTATAAAATATGCGAAAATTGGCACTTTGAAAAAGGTCAAAAATGGGGTATGATAAGGGCGATCCAAAGACAACCTTAAAGGAGGCAACTCACATGGAAAAAAGGAAAAAAATATCGCTGTACGATCTAGTCGCAATCGGGCTGATGGCAGCGGTGGTGTTTGTCGTCACGATGTTTCTCTCGATCCGGATTCCGACGCCTACGGGTACAGTCATGATCAAACTGGCGAATGCCTTTATTTTGATTACCGGAATGTTGCTGGGCGGCTGGCGGGGTGGGCTGGCAAGTGGGCTGGGTTCCATGTTTTTTGATCTGATGACTCCGGAATTCGTCTCGGTGGCATGGATTACCTTTATCCGCTTTTTCCTGATGGCGTATCTGTGCGGAGTGATCGCCCATTGGGGAGGTGCGAAGGCGAAGCGGTGGGGGCAAAACCTGCTGGCCTGTGTTACGGCGGCGGTGTTTTCCAGCATATTTTATGCGGTGAAAAATATTTTAAAGCTGATGCTGAGCGGCAGTGCTTTTGTACCGGCGTTTATTGCGAATATTCCGAAGATGATCACCTCTGTGCCCAATACGCTGATTGCAGTTGTTGTTGCGATGGTCCTGCTGCCCGCGCTGCAGGAAGGGTTTTCTAAAACAAGCTTCGGTCAGCGGGTGCAGGCGCATCACTGAGACAGCTGTTGGGCAGCTTGCCCGTCTGCAGGATGTTAGGTTCGGTATGGCATCGTCTTTCTTACAAATAAAACGGCTTGCAGCAGAATGGCGCTGCGGGCCTTTTTTTTGATTTTGCTGTTTCTGCTGCGGGATCTGGCAAAAGGAACGAAGACGACAGGACGGGCGGATTGTGTTATTATGCAGTTATGGCACGCGGGAAAGACCGCAGATTGTCATAGAGCCGCATGGAAAGTGTGTGGCAGAGCAGAGGCGCGCCCGTCGCTCAGGCGCAAAGGCGTTGGCCTTCAACCGTGCCGGACCAGGGCCTGGCCGGGACAAGGATGTTGGGGAGGAGCTGACAGAATGGGTATAGAGGAGCTGAAAAAGCCGGATCTGTGTTCACTGATACAGGTCTTGCCCGGGAAAGGAGCAATTGGATATGCTGCATAGCAAAGGCATCAATTTACAGGCATTTGGAGAGGAAGGAGCCGGGGCGAATCCCCAGACAACGGGGACGGCGGCTTTGTCATCCGAGATGAAGACGTATTACGACACAGCGCTGATTCATGCCGCCGAGCCCAGGTTGGTGCATCTGCAGTTTGGGCAAAAGCGGAATATCCCGCAGGGACGGGGCAAAATCATTGAGTTTCGAAAGTTTTCCCAGCTGCCGAAGGCGCTGACCCCACTGACCGAGGGCGTTACCCCGGACGGCGGCTCGCTGCAGGTTACCAGTGAGACGGCTGTTGTTGAGCAGTATGGTTATTATATTTCGATCTCTGACCTGCTGGAGACAACCGCGATCGACCCCATGCTGCAGGAAACGGTTGTAGCGCTGGGCGGGCAGGCGGGCCGCACGCTGGACACGGTGGTACGCGAGATTCTGAACGCGGGCACAAATGTGCAGTATGCCGAGGGGCAGGTTGCCAGCCGTGCGGCGCTGACAGACGCGCACAAACTGACCGTGAAGGCGGTCAAGATGGCGGTGCGCACGCTTAAAAACGCGAATGCGGACACCATTGAGGGAGATTTCATTGGCATCATTCATCCGGACATTGCCTTTGATCTGACCGAGGATCCCGAATGGAAGTACCCGCACCAATACGCTGACACCAAGGAAATTTACGAGGGCGAGATCGGCAAGATTGCGGGCGTGCGGTTTGTCGAGACCACCGAGGCCAAGATTTTTGACAAGGCAGGGGCGGGCGGCCAGTCGGTCTATGCGACCCTGATCCTCGGTGCGAACGCCTATGGCGTGACCGAGATCGAGGGCGGCGGCCTGAAGACGATCATTAAGCAGAAGGGAAGCGCGGGTACGGCCGATCCGCTGGATCAGCGCTCGACCGCGGGCTGGAAGGCAATTCTGACCGCGAAGATCCTGTCTGACGAATACATGGTGCGCGTAGAGACCGGTTCGACGTTCTCGGGCGCGGCGAATTAATGGAGGGGTTGACAATGGCAGAAACTATGATGCATCCCAAAATGCCGAAGAAGGAAACGATGCTGATCCCACTGGATCCGAATGGGGTCAGCGATGCCGTCTTCCTGTGTGTGAACGGAAAAAATCTGCTTGTAAAACGCGGGGCGCCGGTCGAGGTTCCCGCCGCGTTTGCGGAGGCATACCGCAACGCGCAGGCCCAGCAGGCAGCTGCGGTGCAGGCGCAGCGGGAAGCAATGTCGAAGGAGAGCGGAAATATCATCCGCTGACAATCTGCGGCGCGGGGCAGGACGCATGAAAATACCGGCTGTCCCGCGCTTATTTTAATAGGAGGGATTATGACAGCCGGATATGTGATGGAGCGCCTGCATCAGCTGCGGACGCCGCCCTTTGACGCGCAGATACTGTTTGACGAGCTGTCGCGAGTGGAAAGCATGATCTCTGAAGAGGTTATGAACGAAGGCCCGGTGCGGCTGTACGCCGATGCGGACGGGCAGGCTGCACTGTTGGCCGGGCCGCCGTATGATGGAATGTATCTGCACTATTTGTGTGCAAAAGTCGACCTGATGATGCAGGAATACGACTCGGCAAACACCGAAATGACGGTGTTTACCGGGCTTTACGACGAATATGCTAAGTGGTTCCGGCGGAAGCATCTGCCGGGGCGGGGCGCGGCGGTGAAAGGTTATGTTTAATTACAGGATTCTGGGGAGGAATGCGGGCCGGACCGTGACCTATCGGTTTACCGGGCTCGACAGGCGGGCGCGGGTACAGGATGGGGCGTGTCGCGAGATGGCCAACATGAGCAGCGACGACGCGCCTTGCCTCTCCCCACGGAAAGGGCGGCGGAAGCTGGAGACGTATACGGCGGCAAGCTTCCTGCTGCACAAGGATGGGAAAGCGCTTGTTGTGGACGGTACAACGCTGAAATTCGACGGAAAGACGGTCGGTACGGTCGCCGCAGGCCGGAAGCGGGCGGCAGTCCTGAACGACTGGGTTTTCTTATGGCCGGACAAGGCTGCATTCCATGTAGAAACAGAAGAATTTCGGAGCATGGAAGCGCGAACCGGGGCGCTGCCGGTGACGTTTACCAACAGTGCGATTACCCGGAAGGACGGCGGCAGCTGGCCCTTTCAGCCGGGCGACGGCGTGACGGTCGAGGGCTGCGCGCAGGGGTACAACAACCGGACGGCCGTGGTGCAGAAGGTCGAGGGCGGTACCTTGACTTTTTACGAGA
>CANPPM010000180.1 GCA_947575935.1 uncultured Butyricicoccus sp.
GGTCTGGGCAAACCTGCCACAGTAATGCGGTAAGGCGGCCCTTTCCTACTCTACGGCATAGCTGAAGTGGCTCTTGCCGGCTACCAGCGTTTCCCAGCAGCCGTCGCTGCAGTACTCGCGCGCTTCTTCAACCGGGATGCCGACCTCTACAAAGCCGGGGATAATGGTTTCGTCGTTATAAATGATAGGCTCGCCCTGCCCATAGCGCATGATGCCGCCCAACAGTTCGTAAAAGCGCTCAGGCGTGTGTTTGTGCACGCGCGCACCCATCGTCGGGAACAGCAGATGCATCGAATGCATGATGTCCAGCAGCAGATACGAAACCTCGTTGGTCGCGTCGGATCCGTCCGGATGGACGCCGCCGACCATGCAGTTCATCAGCCAGTCGTTGCCTGACTGCCCGTAGTTAAAGTTGGCCTCGCTGTTGATGTCCTCGTTGTCCTGCCACATCAGCGCGCGCTGGGCAAAGCCGCCGGTACCGTTGATACGGCTTTGGGCGTCCTCTTCGCTGAGTACTACGCCCTGAGAAAACAACCCGAAGCTGAAATGGTTCTCTGCCTTTTTGGTGTCGATGATAATGCGCTCATTGCACTTGACGAGGAAGCTGCCGAGCAGGTCAATCGCGTGCTCGCGGGTGATCCGGCCGCTCTCTACATCTTTTTGATAGAAGGGGTAGAGGTATTGGTCCGCACGTCCAAGCGGGATAAATTCGCCGCCGCTGTTAACGATTGCGTAAGTAAACCAGTAGGCCTGAAGCGCCTCCTGCAGGGTTTCGGCCGGATGCTCAGGTACGCGCTGGCAGACGCGGTAAATGGTGAGAAGCTCTTGGCGGCGTGTCTCATCGGGTTCGGATTGCGCCAGGCGCAGCGCCTCGTCCGCATGGCGGTGGGCAAATACGGTTAGCCCATCCAGCGCAATCAGCATGGCGCGGTACTCGTCGATCGCCATTGGATCGGGATCAGGACGGTTCAGCTGTGCGTGCAGCGCCTCTTCGACCTCCGCTTTGACGCCAACGACGCCTAAGTTCAGGATTTTATCAAATGCTGGGGGATGGTGCCCCCAGAGTGAGCACTCGTCCAGCTCATAGCGGGCGGCAAGCTCATGCTCATCCTTTGTGCAGTATTTGGGCAGTACGCTGCCCCAGCCGACGCTGTTCTGGTTCGGCCGGCCGACAATCAGCTCGTCTGGCCGGATTACGGCGGGCAGGTAGCGGCTGATATGCTGATGCGCATAGGCCTTGCGTATGACGATGGGTTCGCCCAGCATGAACTCGTTCCCTATGATCTCCAGAATATTGGTATCCTGAAAATACCATACGCCCGGGACATGATATTCGACGTTAAACAGCCGGTCCTTTAGTTTTTCCAGTCTTGGGGTTAATGGCAGCATGGTTAGTTGTTCCTCCTTTACGCTGTCGCCAGCCCGCTGCTGCGGGCTGGCGTATGAATTCAGGCGGCACCGCCCTCGTGTGTCCCTGAAAGGGTAAGTTGGACATGCCGGCGTTTACGGCTGAGGGCGCAGTATTCCTGCACGATTTGGATGCCGGGCTGCGGGAGCTCCCCACAGATGCCGTCCGCTTCGGCCTCGGATGCCCATAGGCCAAAGCTTTCCAAACGGTCAAGATCATGCCCGGATAGCCGCTTCATGACCTCACAAATTGGCTGGCTGCCGGCGGCCCAGCGGCAAAGCTCGGCGAAAAGCATTGCTTCCTCCAACGGCATTTTATGCGTACCCATTGTGATTGTCCCGCTCATCATCATCCATCCTTTCGTATATACCGAATGAGTTTTGGATATTCCGTAATGCAATCATAGCACACTAAAACGGGGAATGCAAGCTGAAAGCAGAGGTTTTCAGACAATCTGCGTAGAATTTATCATACAAATTTTGGCTATTTCGCTGATTTTTGAAAAAAAATAAACCGGATCAGACAAAACATGAAAGGAATCCGGCAGCCGCGGCGGATGGATTTCTGCCTGCTTTTGGGGCGCCCATGCAGGAGGTGAGAAGCCATCGGGAGATGTGGAAAACAATTTTTAATTTATTTTTTAAAAATGGTTTGTTATTTTTAATTTGTGTGATATAATTATATCCAGCGACTTTCGACCACATTGAAGGAGTGAACCACATGTCAAAATCGTCCGCTGGGCTGATGGAAAAGGCACATGACTATATTCTGTCGCTCATTATGACCCAACAGCTGTCTGCCGGGCAGAGGATTCCAGAGGTACGGATCGCCGAGCAGTTCAGCATCAGCCGCACGCCGGTACGCGACGCCATGCGTCAACTTGCCAACGAAGGGCTGATTGAGATTTATCCCAACCGCTTTGCCGAGGTGAAGAAGTACACAGAACAGGAGATTCGTGAAATCGGCATTCTGCGGGTCGCCTTTGATACGACGGCGGTCCGACTGGCCGCGCTTTACGGCAGCCGTGCCGATTTTCTGCGGCTGCTTGGCATTGCGGAGAAGTGTGCCGAGGCGCTGCAGTCCAGCGACCAGTCCGCGCATCTGCAGTATGACTGTGATTATCATTTGGAGTTGGCCCGCATTGCCGGCAATGAGCTGCTGATGAAATTCCAGAAGGAGCTGTACCTCCGTGTGCAGTATATCATGCTGACACATTTGGATTATGCCGCCGACCAGCTCCGGCATGCACGGCAGCACTTTGAGATTGCTGAGGCGCTGATTGATTCCAAGGAAGTGCTGGCTAACGAAATCATCGTTACACATTTGACAGAAGCCTATGGACTGAAGAATTGTTATCCCGCAGGCTTTTTTGATAGTTACCGCGTTGCATCGGTTTCGTGACCGGGCGGTAAGGCGGCCTGAGGGGGATCGTGTATGAAAACGCTGCTTTCTATTGACCGCACGGTGCGCATTTTGGATGTCATTGCCTCGCATCCAAATGAGTATACGCTCAGCTCGCTGAGTCGGCTGCTGGAAATGCCGGTCACTACGCTGTATGGCTTTTGTGCAACGATGGAATATTGGAAATTACTGCAAAAGGATGAGGCCGGGCGGTTTTTGCTCGGCTGCCGTTTCCTGCACTATGCGTTTAGCTGCTCGGCTGAGCAGCAGCTAAATGTGATCACGCATCCGTATTTGGTCTCGCTCAGCCGGCAGTTTGACGAGACCTTTCATGTCGGCATCCTGCGCGGAGAGCATATTATCTATATTGATAAGGCGGAATCCCAGCGGCCGTACCGCATGACTTCAGTCATTGGGACTATGGACGCTTACCAGGATTCTGCGATCGGTTTGATTCTGTATGCCAATCAGGGAAGGGACATTCCGGCGGAATATCTGCGGGAGTGCAATAATATACTGCGCGACGGCTACTGCCTGAAGTATGAGCCGGATATGCATGCCTATTGTCTGGGCGTCGTGCTGCAGACAGAACCTGCCAATTTTGCAGGGATCAGCGCTGTGCTGCCCGAGCATAGCTGCACAGCGGTATTGGTGCAGGAGATTGTGTCGGAGATTCGCAAGATTCCGCCGGTTTTGACCGGCTGAGGGCTGATAGCATGTTTGTACGTCGCGTGAGTTACGGCTTTTTTTCCCAGGCAGGGGAACGCCTGGGAATTGGGATCGTCAGCAAACATAGGGGCGGAAAACAGGGCCCTGGCACAACAACAGAGGGGAACCCCGTAGTGGCGGGATTCCCCTCTGTTGTTTTTTATTGCTTAAGATTGTATATAATAATTTAGGTTTGTGCACAAAATGAGAAATGGTATTTTGTTTGGAATGTAAGAAAATCACAAAATTGTCGAATGACTATTGATTTATAATTATAAACGGCGTATAATATGCAATACAAACGGATTGATGCATTGAGATGAAAGGGGGATGACTGAAAACGCCTTGTGCAGTGTCAAACGAGGTTATTCCGTAAAAACACAGAGAGAGGTGTAAAGGAAGGCCCCCAATTTATGCAGCTGTGATGCTTTTGGCGGTATTTGCAATCGGTGCGTATGTTAAGCAAAATCAAGGGCGCAGCTTCCGGCAATCCTGACGGTATCGATGATCCTGAGGCTGGGGCGCCTATCTGAAAGCATGACGGCGACCGGCTTTGGGATGGCCGCAGCCACGATGTACAGCATGACCATGGTCAAGAGAAGGTTTGGGTGGACGATATGCCGCGCCGGCCACTGGCCGGCGCGGCCATTGTCCGTAAAATAGCGCATGTCCTGGGGTTTATTTTGACCCGACGGCGCGTTGTTATCGGGTACAGGCTTGTGCCGCAGTGCTGGAAGCGGCGGCACCCGGTTGAAAGAGAGGAGTTCAGATGGATTTACAGCTGAAAGGGCAGCTGGCGTTGGTGACAGGCTCTACGGCAGGGATTGGGAAAGCAGTTGCGAAAGCATTGCTGGAAGAAGGGGCTTCGGTCATTGTCAGCAGCTTCAGTGAGGCCGAGGTCATTCGGACAGTGGTGGAGCTGTCGCAGTTTGGCGCTGTGTATGGCGCGGTGGGAGACTTGTCAACGGCTGCGGGTGCGACGGCATTGGCTGCCCAGGCCGATCAGGCCGGTGCGATTGATATCCTGATCAATAATATGGGGGTCAACAGCGAGGGGACATTTGCCGATACGGACGATGCACAGTGGGAACGCGCGTTTCAGCTGAATGTGATGAGCGCCGTACGGATGAGCAGGCACTATCTGCCGAAGATGTTGGAGCGCGGTACGGGGCGTATCCTGTTTGCGTCCAGTGCCTGTGGCTTGGAGCCAATGGGCAACAAGGTTGCGTATTCAGTGATGAAAAGCGCGATTCTCAGCCTGAGTCGCGCACTTGCGGAATTGACCCGGGGGACGGCAGTCACCGTGAATGCGGTTTTACCCGGCCCCACACTGACAGAGGCGCTGCGGCAGCAGTTCGGAACGGATCTGGAAGCGGGAGAAGCAGCGTTTTTTGCAGCACGGCCGTCAAGCCTCTTGGGGCGCTTCCTGACGGTGGAGGAATTAGCGCGGATGTATGTCTATTATGCATCCCCGCTGACCCTTGCGGCAAATGGCGCTCCGATCCGTGCAGATGGAGGAATGGTTCGGTGCATTTAACGTAGAGACAAACTTGGAGGGTACGAATATAGAGACGGACTTGGAGGATACTTCATGAAATATTCAAAGAAGCTGCTGGCCGCGGCCATGGCCATGGGCCTGTTATTGTCTGGCTGCTCGGGCGGCCAGGCAGCGGCAGATACGGGCGGCACTTCGGAAAATAGTGTTTCGACGGAAAGCAAGACGCCTGAACAGCCCATCAAAATTGCATATTTTGGGCCGGTGACGGGCAATTCCATGCAGTACGGCAAGTCGCTGTCCGAGGGCGTGCAGCTGGCCGTAAAGCTTGCGAATGAAAAGGGCGGCGTGTTGGGCCGTCCGATCGAACTGGTTGGGTTTGACGATAAGGGCGACCCGAAGGAAGCGGTCAATGTTGCAAACAAAATCACCTCGGATGCAGAGATCGAGGTGGCGATCGGCAGCTTTGCATCCAGTGCGAGCATGTCGGCAGCCCCGGTTTTTGAGGAAGCCGGCGTCATGCAGCTGGCAGCGACCTGTTCTCACCCGGATTTTGTGGGAATGGGGGAAATGATGTTTTCCAACGCGATGAGCATGGGGATTGAAGCACGGCAGTATGCGGATAACATTATTTCCAGCTGTGGAAAAAAGGATACCGCCATTATCTACGCAAATACCGACTGGGGCGTGACCAACTCGGAAAACGTCCAGTCCCAGTTCCAGGAGGAAGGGGTCAATGTGGTCGCCTATGAGGGCTACATTTCCGGGCAAACCACCGATTTCACGCCGATCCTTGCAAAGATTAAGGAAAAACAGCCGGAGATCCTTTATGTTGCCGCCGCCAATTATCAGGAGGGCGCAAATATCTTTAAGCAGGCGATCAATCTGGATATCAATGCGGCTTATTATGCGGCAGGTACGATCCTGATTCAGGACTTTGCCGACCTGATGGGAAGCGTCGGTGACGGTATTGTCGTTATGTGCTCCGTACC
>CANPPM010000181.1 GCA_947575935.1 uncultured Butyricicoccus sp.
CGGTAAATTCCCAACCGACCCGGCTATTCTGAACTGGGCGCTCGACTTGCGCGGCATCAAGATTGCATCCCAATGGTTTTCGAGCTTCCTTTGTTCCGCCCCTTATGAGGAAAACGAAAGGGCGTTTGTGAAACAGCTGGACTTTCTGGAAGCGGTGGGCGCAAGCCGCATTAACGTCTGTGAATTGACCCGCAACCTGTTTGCAGAGGAGTGCTCGATGTTCGGCGATAACAAGCCCGTTGCGACCGAAAAGGAATGGGAAAAGTAGTGCTAGTGCCTGAACAATCTGGGCAAAATTGCGGTGTAACGCGGCTTCAAGATTTGCTAAAACCACAATATGGCGACAGTTGTGCAGACCTTCGAAGAAACGAAACGACTGATGGACCACACAGATCCTCGATATGTTTGGCTGTGTTTTGACACCGGGCATTTTACCTTCTCCAAAGAAGATGCAGTGAAAGCGGCACGCGAATTTGGCGCCCGGATTGGGCATGTACATCTGAAGGATATCCGTCCGGATAAGATGGAGCAGGCATATACGGAGGGGCTCAAATTCCGCAAGGCGGTTCTGGAGGGCTGCTTTACCATTCCCGGTGACGGTTGTGTCGATTACCCCGGCGTGTTCACCGAGCTGGAAAAGGCACATTATGAGGGCTGGTTTATTGTAGAAGCCGAGCAGGATCCCGCGAAAGCAAATCCCCTGCAATATGCGCTGGCAGCGCGGGAATATATCCGCAGGACCGCAGGGATCTGATCGCCTGCAGTGCCCAAAGCAGATTCCGGAAGCATTCCGCACGCTGGATATGGGACGGCGAGGTAAGACGCAATTTGCAGACCCTTTCGACGCAGATTCCGCGGGCATTGCTTCCTCATAAAGTGGGAATCTGCCAGGCAGGTATTTCCGGACAGATAAAATAAATCGATTTTGTGCAGCCGCACCCAAAAGCCATTTTGCTTCATTTCCCGGCTCAAGGTGCGGCAGAAAGGATTTTTTTCAGTATGAAAAAAATATTGAGCGTATTGTTGTCTGCTGCAATGATGTTGACATTATGCACCGGCTGCGGCGGTAACACGCGGGCGGATACCGGGTCGTCTGCTGCGGACGCCGGATCGAATAATGGAGCTGGCACGGGTACTGAAAAGCACATCAAGGTTGTGCTGAAAACGCTGGCTTCGGAGTATTGGGCGTATGTCGCCAAGGGCTGCAAGCAGGCGGGGCAAGATTTAGGCGTTGCGGTGGATGTGCTGGGCGCGTCCTCTGAGACTGTGTATGACGAACAGCTTAACATTATTGATACGACCCTTTCAACAGGGGAATGTGACGCGATCGTCATTGCGCCGCTGCAGGCGGACAGCGTGGCATCACAAATCGCAAACATTGATCTTCCGGTTATCGCAATTGATACCAATGTGGAGTCGGACAAAGTCCTGAGCTTCGTAGGTTTTGATAACGAGCAAATGGCGGCAATGGGCGGCGCGGCTGCCGTCAATGCGGCAAAGGCGGCTGGCTGGATCGAGATCAAGGCGATCGGGATTGCAGGCGTACAGGGCGACTCTACTTCGGAGTCCCGCATGGCAGGATACCGCAAAGGGATTGAAGAGTCCGGCGGTGTATACCTTGCCGATGAAACGCAATATGCCGATGGCGTATCCGACAAAGCGGTGACCTCCATGGAAGCCATCGTGCAGACCCATCCGGAAGGGGTTGCCATCATTGTAGCGAACAATGACGACATGGCGATTGGCGCGGCGCGTGCAGCTGCAAGCTATCCAGCGTATAAAGACACGATTTTCCTCGGCTGCGGCGGCAATGTGGCAGCACTGGACGCAATCCTACAGGGAAATGAGACAATGACTGTCGCGGTAGACGGTTACGATGTGGGTTACCTGGGCGTAAAGGCAGCGGTTGAAGCGCTGGATGGTGCGGAGTTGGAAAAATTTATTGCGTCAGAAGCGGCCATCGTCACCGCAGAAAACGCGGAAGAGCATAAGGCGTTTGTGGAGAAAAAGCAGAATGGCTGATGCATAAGCAAATCGTATCCTCAAATACGAAGAACGCTAACTTTTGGAATGGATATCGTATTTTTAATGTTATAAGACGTTTCTCTGCTTTCATTCAAAAACAATTTATACATTTATTTGACAAATCCTGCTCTGACGTTTGGACAGTATGATTGGCTTGCAGTTTTATGCGGTTATATCGTGAGTCTTCTTGCTGCATCCATAACTGTGCTGACGGCGGCAAAAATGCGAAGTGCGAATCGGAAAAGGATATAAATTTGTCGGGTGAAAAAAGTCCCAGAGCAGCAACTGTAAAATGCTGCTCTGGGACTCTTTTGCGGCATATTTACTTAGAAGGGAAATCGGGATAGGGAAGGGGGCGGCATCGGCCGATGGGGCAAAAGAATAGGGAACGCTTTGTTGACCTTTTAGATAGAGGTATCGTGAGAAGAATCATATACGAACCCATTTATTTGGGGATTTATCCAGTGCTTATAAAAATGCCCATTATTTCGATCCGGTAAAGGATAGCGTACGAACGGTTGCAGGCGATTACATTATCATAGAATGTGGCCATAATATACATATTTATCGTTCGGACAATACAAAAAAGGCATATTTTTAGAATGCAAGAGCGTATATGAATCTATGATTGTATTTTTCCAGAGGAAGCAGATCTTTCTTTAAGCGTTATAAACAGTTTGTGGACTCATCCTTTTGCATTCCATACATCCGCAATTTTATCGCTCATTTTTTTTCGAAGATAGAAATCAAACGCTTGTTTTGTTCAATGATAGATATTTCTTCTTCAATCTGACCGACAATTTTTCTCTGTACATTCAAGGGCGGGAGCGATACAGGATAATTCAGGACAAAGTCCTTTGTCAGCCTGCGAAGGCCTCCGGTGCCCGTCATGTGAGGCGTACCTTCCGTGATAAACCGCTTGCTGCTAATGATAAAATAAAGATATTCCGGTAGAATTTTGCCGGGATTTGCCCGAAGCACGAAGAATTCACTAGAACCAAATCCGATCCCCTTTTCCAGATTTTTTGCTAATCGGGACTTTCCGTTTTCGAAACAGGGTGTTACCTTGGCCAAAAGCACATCATTATCCTGGAAATATGTATACCCTGTATAAACCTCGTTCAGAGGCTTTTGCTCTTTTGCGGAGAAATACATGTCTGTTTCGCTTACAACAGCCATGGGAACAAACGAAACGTTTCCCACAAATGCCTTCACTTTTGATTTTGAGGGATTCAGTTCACAAATATCCCCTAATTTGACGGTTTCCCACCGTGCGTCTTTTTTTATAGTTGGCTTATAATGATCTACAATTTGGCGAGCGCCATCAATCATTCTTTGGTAACCGTCAAGTTCAGCGACAATTTCTTCTTGTACTGTCAATGGTGGAAGCGGGATTTTCATATTTTTAAGGTCGCTTGTTTTGATACTGGCCTGATTTACGGCCTTTTGTGCATACAATCGGGCAACACTGACAAAAAAATCACTTTTTAGACAATATGAAAGATACTGGGGGAGTACCATATCTTGCTTTGGCCTTAATCTAAGCAAGTTGATACCGTGTACAACTTTTTCAGTGGAATAGAAAATAGCGGTTTTCGCCAGATGTTCCATGCTGTTAATATGGCTAAACAGAATATCGCCGTCTTGCATAAAAGCATTTTCATTTGGCTCATCATTCGTCCACTTTGTCTTGGATAAATCTACAGTTCCATCTGAGATCGTTTGTATTCTGGTTACTCTATATGTGCCTTCACCCTCGTGTTGTTCTACATTTTTTCCATTTTTAATTTCGGAACAAAGCTCTGAAAGCGCGGCCATAGGCCAGCTGCTATTTATGGTGTTACTGATTTTATAGCGTTCCCCCACCAAAGTATAATCCTGTTTAGCAATTTCTATTTTATCTGCCAAAGCTGCAAAGGTATTGTCAGGAAGCGCTTCTCCTTGCTGATAGGCTTTTACAATACGGATGATTTCGGGGATTTCACTTCCTTTGATTTCCCTACGCTGTGCGCCCAAATCAAAACCATCATTATTCAGTTTCAGAAAAAGGATTTGCTCTTTCGTTTTTGCAAAAGCTTTATCAATCAGCAAAATACTGGTTTTAACACCGCTGTAAGGGAGATGACCGCATACAGCAAGCCGTCCTCTACCAGATGCTTCCGAAGTTCCTTATACGCTTTGGCCGACTGGAATACGATGCCCTCGGGAACAATGACCGCTGCACGTCCTGTTGGATTCAGGTGCTCGGCAATATAATCGACGAACAGGACTTCGGAGCGTTTTGCTTTGACTCGATAACGGCTGTGAGGGACAATGCCGCCTTTTGGCGTCATGAAGGGTGGATTCGCAAAAATGACGTCGTAGCAGTCATCCCATTTTTCTTCGCTGGTCAAGGTGTCGTATTCGCTGATTTTAGGCTTTGTGAAATGGTGAAGATATAGATTCACCCGGGACAGGCGCACCATATCGGGAGAAATATCGTACCCTGCAAAATTTTTCGTCAAACGCTTGCGGTCGTCGGCGGTCAGCGCACTTTTACCGTTCTCATCCATGTTCTGCGCCAGGATGTGGCGGTAGGCGCTGACCAAAAAACCAGACGTACCACAGGCAGGGTCCAGAATAGTTTCCCTCTTCTTTGGGTCTACAATCTCTACTATCATATCAATGATGTGGCGGGGCGTGCGGAATTGTCCGGCGTCGCCCTGGCTGCCCATTATGGAGAGAAGATATTCAAATGCATTGCCCAAATCCTCGCTGTTGTCATAAGAGAAATCACTGATTTCTTTGAGGAACAGATTCAAGGTATCCGGGTCGCGATATGGGAGATATGCCCCGCGAAAAATATCGCGGAACAGTTGGGGAAGATTCGGATTTGTGGTCATTTTCTCAATGCCTTCTGCATAGAGGAAAGCCCTTTGCCGGCCGCTGTTTTCGGGCTTCATCATTTCCGTCCAAGCATACTTTTCATATTCCCCCATGAAAAACTGCCGGGTTCCGCCAAATTCCAACCCTTCTATATCCATATCGTCCATGAATTTATAAATCAGTGCAATGGTGATCTGTTCCACCTGCGCCTTGGGGTCGGGCACTTTGCCCACCAAAATATCACGCAGCGTATTGATCTTGCGCTTTACGTCAAATGTCAGCATTTCATTTCTCCCTACATAAAGCAGGATAGATTGATGTTATCGGCAACGTAATCTACCACGCTTTGCATATGATCCGCCCCCAAATGTTTTAGCTCCGCCATCGTATAAGCGCTGATGTCTGTCCCAAGCAGCTGAAATTTACGATCCTCGATGGCTCGGCGTACACCTTTGTCCGTTACATAAGTGGAAAAGAATGTCTTTACCTCGTCATACTTTTCTGATGGAATGGTGTGTGTCAGCGCATATCCTTCAAATTCATCCTCTACCAATTCCTTTTTGCTCTTAAAGAAGGGCAGGACGCCAAATATTTTGTCCAGGATTTCACGGGCTGTAATGCGGCGATCACTGCCAATGGCACGCCGCAGCTTTTCCCAGGTGTAATACTCGTTTGGCTGATTCATGATGTGGTCGCCGATATAGCGGAGAACGGCAGGGTAGTTGCCCTGCTCATATTGTTCTCTCGCAACCGGATCCTTTTTAACGGTTTCCTCGAATTTATCAAAGTACATTCGGTCAATTTTCATGCCTTCGGCGCCGATTCTGGTCTCTACCAACGTTCTCAATGGGTCGGGAGCAAAGTTTTCATATCCGTCCGGATGAACGGACGGAGTGCCTGACGGCATGCCTCTATCTTGAAAACAGGGTAGCGCTAAGACCTCGTCATAATCAAACGTTTTTTCAAAGTATTCGCAGTTGCCGAAGAAATCAAATACCTTAAAGGTTGCAACGCTTGACAAAGGGAAACATGATAAACAACAACAAAATGGACTGTCAAC
>CANPPM010000182.1 GCA_947575935.1 uncultured Butyricicoccus sp.
ATTCCAGCGCCTGGCAAGGATGTTGGTGATGAGCTTGATTTCGGCGGGCTGCTGGGCTGCGGCCCTGTCATGCCGCTTTCCGGCTATTCTTGCGAATCATTTATTGCACGCGGCGGTCGAATCCCTGCTCCACTGCAAAGCCTGAAAAATTAAAAGCCTGCATTCACAATCTGTACAAGTGGACGCATAAAGGATTTTCCGCTATTTTCAAAAAGCGAACGGCAAAATGCTGTTTCAGTGAGCTATGCCGGCAACCCTTTCCGCTTTCTCTACGGATATCACTTGGAAAAACCAGTAAACCTGTCCAGAAATCGATATACCATCGGTTTCCGGACAGGTTTTGCGCATAAAAAACAGCGAAATGCCTTATCTTATCAGCATGATCCATATGACCGATCATGATCTATCGTGGGGATTTCACGGAAACGAATGGCATAGACAGCCGTCAAGTCTTACAACCGCATGCTTCCCCAGCAACAAAAAGCCTGCAAACCACCCCAAACGCCGTCTGACAGAAATCGTTTTGTTCGGGCGCCTCTCCCCACAGCCGCAGGCATGTTGTTCCCCACATCAATATAAGGAGGAAACGCTAATGCAAATGACATTCCGTTGGTATGGCGAGGGCAATGACAGCATTACACAAGATATGATCCGGCAGATTCCCGGCGTGACCGGCCTCGTCTGGGCACTGCATGACAAACAGCCCGGCGAAGTTTGGCAAACAGCAGAAATCGAAACCGTACGCCGCCAAATTGAGAGCCACGGCTTTCACATGGACGTAGTGGAATCCGTTAACGTCCATGATGATATTAAAATCGGACTGCCCAGCCGGGACCAATATATTGAAAATTACAAACAGACACTTCGCAATCTTTCCAATTTCGGCGTTAAGGTAGTCACCTATAATTTTATGCCTATCTTTGACTGGACAAGAACCGATCTCTTTCATCCCCTTGGGGACGGTTCAACCGCACTTTATTATGAAAAATCGCGCATTCAACAGGATTATAAAGAAATGGCCAGCTATATTCTAAAAAACCTGCATGGCATGACCTTCCCCGGCTGGGAGCCCGAACGCATGGCCAGGCTGGACGAACTGTTTGAACGATACAAGCCCGTTACAAAAGAAAAACTCTGGAACAATCTTCAATACTTTTTAGAAGCGCTTATGCCTGTTTGCCACGAGACCGGCATAAAACTAGCGATTCATCCGGATGATCCCCCCTGGGACATTTTTGGCCTGCCGCGCCTGCTGGTCGACCAAGCCTCCGTCCAACATCTGCTGCATATCGTAGACGATCCGCATAATTGTTTGTGCCTTTGCACAGGATCTCTAGGCGCAAATAAAAATAACGACATCCCCAGCATCATCCGCTCCTGCTGCAGCCGAATTGCCTTTGCGCATATCCGCAATGTCAAACATTTTGAAAACGGAGACTTTTCAGAAGCCTCTCACCGCGACTGTGACGGTGATACGCAAATTCTAGAAATCATGCGAGCTTATCATGAATGCGGCTTTAACGGCTATATTCGCCCCGATCATGGACGACATATTTGGGGAGAAGAGGCACATTGCCGCCCTGGATATGGACTATATGACCGCGCGCTCGGCATCATGTATTTGTTAGGCTGTTGGGATATGCTGGAACGGCTATCGGGCAGGGATCCGAAACCCGCCGAAAGCCGTTGACCCATCTGAACCAAAGCAGCTGATGCGCAAAAACGCTGCCGCAGCTCAGCCCTTTGGAATAGCCTTTGCTGCCATTCCTGCTAATGGTGATCCCTGCCTTAGAAAAGGGAGGGATCACCGCTCAAAACAGCCGGTAACTGTCACCATCCAAAGACTATACAAAGGCAGGCGGTAACAGCCTTGTCTTCGTCAATTTTACTTTAGCGTCCTTTTAAATGGATGCCTTTCTCCCTTCCCCTCACCAAATCAGCTGGCAAAACTGCTGCACCAGCAAGACACTCTATGCAAACCACGCACTTCTGTAGCTGCTGCAGCACCACGATTTTTGCTGCTAGTTCCCCACATCGCAGCGATACCTAGGCTTGCCGATACTCTTTTTCCCATACTCAATCGCTTCCACAGGGCAATGGCAGATGCAAGCCATACAATGTGTGCAATTTTTCCCCCAGATAGGCTTTCCATCCTTTTGCGTGATGTTATTGAGCGGGCACAATTTGATACACAGTCCGCATCCCACACATCTGCTGTCCGCATAAAAAGCATCCGCCTTTACAAACAGGTGATAAAACAGCGGATTTGCCACACCACTCATCAACCGGTCATATAAATTGTTCCTGTGCGACGAGAATGCCCGGCCCGCAGCAACCGTCTGTGCCGCAGCATCGATTAGAGGGACGGCCTTTGCGATAATCTGCTTTGCCCGCTCTTCCTCTGGGGCTTGAAACATGGCGATATAGTTTTCCGGCATGACAATCTGTGCAGTGCCCATATAGACATAACCCTTTTGGCCGCACAGCCTGCGGTTGTACTTGGCTGCATTTCCAATCTCCCCACCGCAGTCCATGACAAACCAGGCCTTATCAGCGCCGAAAAACTGTGTCGCTTGAATCCACTGCTCTACAATGCGGGGAATACGCCATCCGTAAGTGGGGACAACGAAAACCAACCTATTCTCCGCATAAACAGGCCGTGTATCATGCTGTTTTATCTTGTCATTCATGCTGACAAGTGCATCACCAGTAACTTCGGCTATTCTATTTGCAATATAACGGCTGTTGCCTGTTCCGGTAAAATAAAGCACCATTCTACGCGTCATCCTCCACAAACGAATGGCTCATGATATAAAATTCCTCCTGGCTGGGCAGACGCTTCTTCTCCATTGGCTCTAATCCGCCGTCATATTCCTGGGCGGCCTGCTCGTCAATGGCCATTACCGGGCTGTCGCAATAAACCCATTTTCTTCCGTCCAAAGCCCCGGCTCGCAGCTCTTTCACCATCATCGCAGACGGGAATTTCCCATTATCAAGACAGATATGATGCTTTCTACAGCTTTTAAATCCACTACTCACATAATTGGCAGGACTGCCAAAAATAACGATCACATCATATCCAAGCTCGGCGGCACGCCGGAAAGAGTGCTCCATAAGCATTTTCCCATACCCTTTCCGCTGGTGCTCTGGCGAGATAGAAAGGGGGCCAAATGTGAGGATGTCCTTTTCATGTCCCTGCTCATCGGTCAGCTTCGACCGGGTATACATAATATTCCCAACCACTTGGCCGTCAATCTCCGCTACAAAATCAAGCTCCGGAATAAAATCTACATGCTCTCGCATGATATGAACCAAATAGTGTTCCACACAGCCTGGAATATAGCGGTTATAAAAGGCTCTGCGTGTCATATCCTCTACCATTTTTCGATCGGTCTCTCTCTCATTGCGAATCTTCAGCATGGCTAAAACACCTTTCTCTGCATTGTTTTTTCATAACATCCATTCCTACCGGAAGGAAATCACCCATGTCCACGCTCCCCTTGATGCACGATCAAGCCGCCTGTCTTCTGATTTTCAGCAGCAAAAGAAGGATGCAGGCGCCCGTTAAAATATGCCCAATTCCCGCAATTCCAGAAATCGATGCATCCAATCCCCGGCTCAGTGCTTTCCCCCAAACCTGCACTAAGCCTCTCAACAGAAATCCAACGCCAGTAATGTTCAACCCAAGCTGATAGACAATCAAAAGCTTACCAGTATTCCGGTCGGAAAAAGAAAATACCTTTTCTGCCACCATGAGCGCCAGAAAAAAGAACATACCCAGTACAAAATAGTGCGTATGTAATAGGGACAAATTTGTCTGCCCAGTAAAATGGCTAACCTTTGTAAACTCCCGATAAAATACCCCAAAGATCATGGCAACTACCGCATAGGCTAAGGCCAGGTTTGCACACCGTTTTACCATTCTTATACATCCCCTTCAGACGTTTTTACAGTTCCGTTTCAGTAAATTTTGTTTCATTATTTTTCATGGTAACATATTTCTTTCCTGATTTCAATTGCAAGTATCAAATTTTTACCGTCCGACCCTTAGAGATGGAAACAAGCCGGACAAATACACAAAAATAGCAGCGCAAGCCGGTCCCACACCTGCTTCCGCAAAGCCCAAGTGAACGCTGAATCCTTTGCCGGTCTTCCTCCACCACCTAGCCACCACATGCAAAAGCGAAAATGAAACGCATCCAAAGGCCATTTCTGAAGATCCTACAAACCGTCATGGACGTCAGCTGTTTATTCTATTAAAACAGATAGGTTTTCTTACACTTAAAAATGCTCCTTTCCCCAAGGTGCGTTCCATCACTTTTTTTAATATTTTTTTCAAAAATTTTATCGCAAGATCCATAAAACAAAGCTCTCCGCCGGCGCTGTTTGAATGCTTGCGGCCCTACAAAATGCATATCAAACCATCTGCAGCCATCCTCTGCTCTCCGCCATAGAGCACGGCAGCAGCAAACCGCCAGTGAGAAAATCCTCATAGATTCCCTATCCTAAAAAAGACCGGCACGCAGTCATAACGGCGAGCCGGTCAAGTACAGTATGCAAAAGTATATCAATCCCCTATCCCGCCCACAGGCGGAAAAGAGCTGCCGATAGGGCATGCACATAATTTTCGAGCATGCTCCAAAGGGGGTTCCTTTTGGCGCCCTCTGCAAGAAAGCAAGAATAAATTGGCCTCTGTACAGAAGACACACAAGGAAAATACCGGCACATTCTTTAGATCTGCGCCAATAAATCTTCGACCACCTCGCGAAAATGAACGATCGAAACCTCACAGCGCGTCAGCGTTTCCGCCATATGCCGCACCAGCGAGCGATCTATCGAGATATCCGTGAGCTCGTCGAGTGTACGGTCGTCCTCTATCGCCGCCAGACCGCAGAGTAAGTATTCCCCCACAGGCTGCTCGGTCAATACATATTTCAACATCATTTCGACCCTCCCGACGTATCGTTTTCCATATTCTATCGTATTTCACACGGTTTCTTTGTCGAAATTCAGCGATTGGTCTTTGGCTAATTTTTACAAAAAAACCGTCCGAAATTTGCCGGACGGTTTTAAATTTGAGTTATAATGCCTGAATTAAATCACTTTTTCTCATCGTTCAAAAGCATTTTCTCGACCAGCGCGCAACCATCCCGGATACAGTCCGGACAAGAGCGGAGCACCTTACCGGTATCAACCCCCTTGAGCTCACGGCAAAGCATCGTGCCGTTCTGCGCGGCAAATGCCTCCCCCATTGCGCGGGTCAGCCGATAGGTTTGCCCTTTTGTCTTGCCCGGCGCGTCCGTCCCCGCGCTGGACTTGACGCCTGCCAGCATAAATCCTCCGGTCAGTGCGCCGCAAACCTCCATCAGCCCCATGCCCAGGCCAAACCCTTCCGCCATTTTATAGGCGGTTGCCTCGTCCAACCCGAACAGATCACAGTAGGCACATACGACCGCCTGCGCACAATTATATCCCTCACTGTGCAGCGCGACCGCCCGTTCCCGGCGTTCCTCCATAAAAAGCCTCCTTCCAAATACACATCACACAATATTAAGACAAACTGTTTTCCACCTCAATAAGGGACACCGGCATAAAAATCCATCAGTGCATCATAAATGGCTGCTGCCTCGGCCTGCAAATCCTGAGGACTGTCGATCAGCTTGACATCATCCGCATGATCGATAAAACAAAACTCACTCAGCACCGCCGGAATCCCATATTCACCAGAGGTATAAACCATGTACAATGTACTGCTTTCCTTGACGCCACGGCTAATCAGTCCATTGCCCATGCTCATATATGAACGCAGAAGCCGGACGCCGAGCGCGTTGCTGACGATGCTGGGATCCGCCTTTCCTTCCGTGCCTGCCTCGGGTGACAGACCTGCCGACTGCA
>CANPPM010000183.1 GCA_947575935.1 uncultured Butyricicoccus sp.
TGTTACTTCAATTTCGTACCCTATGGGGTGGACGACGTGACCCACCGCATTGACTACGACAAGCTGGAAGAGACGGCTATGGAAGTGAAGCCTAAGCTGATTGTGGCGGGCGCCTCGGCCTATCCCAGAGTCATTGACTTTGAGCGCTTTGCCGATATTGCCAAGAAATGCGGCGCCTATCTGATGGTGGATATGGCCCACATTGCAGGGCTGGTGGCGGCGGGGCTGCATCCCAATCCTGTGCCCTATGCTGATTTTGTAACCACTACCACCCACAAGACCCTGCGGGGGCCCAGGGGCGGCATGATACTCTGCAAGGAGGAATATGCCAAGGCCATTGATAAGGCCATCTTCCCCGGCACCCAGGGCGGCCCGCTGATGCATGTGATTGCAGCGAAGGCCGTTTGCTTCGGCGAGGCGCTGAAGCCTGCGTTCAAGATTTATCAGCAGCAGGTGATTGATAATGCGCAGGTCCTTGCCGCTGCACTGCTCGAGCAGGGATTTGACCTGGTTTCGGGCGGCACTGACAATCATCTGATGCTTGCAGATCTGCGGAAGGCCGGCGTGACGGGCAAGGAGCTGCAGATTCGTCTGGATGAGGTCTATATTACCGCTAATAAGAATACGATCCCGAACGACCCGCAGAGTCCGTTTGTGACCTCGGGCATGCGCATTGGGACGCCGGCGGTCACGACGCGCGGTTTCGGCGCTGAGGAGATGAAGAAGATTGCACGCTTTGTCTGGCTGGCTGCGACGGATTTCGAGGCCCAGGCGGAGAATATTCGGAACGGCGTGCGCGAGATCTGCGCAAAGTATCCCATCTATTGATTGCACAGGGGGCCAAGGCGCCGGCAGGCCGGGCTGTAAAAATTGTGTAACAAAGTTTTTTTCGATTTTTTATTGAAAGTGATAAAAGAATGTGCTATACTTGGAATGCAATGGCATATTAGTTAGAGGTTTCGGGATATCTTTGTAAGAAAATTGAAAAAAATGCATGTTGCCGAAAAAAGGATCTTTTCTGTTTGGCGTGTTCTGAAATACGCTAAATGCAGGTTGAAACCAGCCGATATACATAAAAAATGATATTGTTGGGCTTTCCATGCAGGCGGCCGGGACAGGCGCAGCATGACCAGTGTGCGTCCTGCGTCCGTTGTATGGCCGCCACAGCCCACCACTTCTGACATACGCAGGGCAAACAAGGCGCCCTCGCCGGGAAACCGGGAGGCTGCCTGCTGATCAAATGCCTGCGGCCGGAACGCTCTGTTATACATGCATGAGTAAAAGCATCTGCGCAAAGCGGAGGGGTACGGAGCGGGGACCGTTTCGTCGTACCGGCCGTATGCACTTTGATGCAGCTGAAAGTTTTGGCCAGTGCTGTTTTCTTCATAACATCGGAGAGAAGCAGCTGACAGCGGATGCCAACCGCCCTTATACGTGTGAAAGGAGGTGGGAAGATGCTTGGAAAGGAGAAATCCCCCCGGAAGGGTCGAATTTGCCAGCAGCGGCTGAGCGGACCGATGGCCAGGAAATGGCATGGCCAACGGAGCCAGGTAAAGGCGAGGGATCCCCCGAAGATATGCCTGTGCGGCTGAGGAAATTCTGTTTGACAGCCGCGAATCATTCATTTTGTGATCAATTATGATCAAATCATATTTTTGTTAGGAGACATCAAACCATGAAAAAGCAAATGCTTGCCAAGCTGTTGGTGCTTGGCATGGCAGCAGCTATGCTGCCGATTTCGGCACTCGCTGTCGACACGGATGCGGGCGAGTCCAATGATACGTATCGCAACAATGCGTACCGTAATCAGATCTATGATTTCGCTGATCCCTACAAGGCGAGCAACGACGCGCATGCGAAGCGTCCGGCTGCCGGCACCAAGGCGCCGACCACGACCACGCCTGAGACGACTGCTCCTTCAGAGGTAAAGGTTGAGACCACGACCACTGCGGACGGCAAGGTTGTATCGACTCTGGCTGTTTCGGTTCAGACCAGCGGCTCCACTGCTACTGCGACTGTAACCGCTGAGACGGTTGCGGCTCTGGCTACCCAGGCAGCTGACAGCGATGTAGTTCTTCTGAACGTTGAGGCTTCCAGCAGCGCAACTGAGACCGTTGTTGATCTGCCGGCTGCGGCTCTGGCCGAGCTTGCAAGCAGCACCGGTGCGGCTCTGACCGTTTCCAGCCCTGTTGCGAGCATCACCATCAGCAATGCTGATCTCGCTAAGATTGCGGCTGGCGCGACCAACGTTCAGATCAGCGCAAAGGCGACCGGCGACACCATCGCTGTGACCGTTTCTGTAGACGGCAAGGCTGTTACCGATATCCCTGGCGGCCTCGTAGTTGCAGTTCCGGCTAAGGACGGCGCGGCAGCATACCAGGTAGCTGAGGACGGCACCGAGACTGCGGTTGAGGATGCTGTTGTTGCTGACGGTACCATGACGCTGACCCTGTACAGCAGCGCTACGATCCGTATTGGCTAAACACCTTTGTTTCTCCTGCGCGGCAAACAGCCGCGCAGGTGAAATTATTTTTGCCAGTGGAAGGATGGGGCCGCAGGCCCCGCCTTTCTCCAAGCCTTTTGCCGTTTGAGCGGGGGAAAGGTTTGGAGAAGGGCTTTCATGTATTTCTCAGGGAATGATGCTGCGGAGGAGCGGCCGAGGCTGTCGCTTTTAGATCCGTGGCTTTTTTTGAGGGAAAAATTTGTCAAATGCGTGCGGATTCCTCATTTGGGGCTTCGCCAATGTAGAAAGGTGACACGATATGAAAAAGATCTTTGCGCCCGTCCTTACCGGATTGGGTACAGTCCTGTTTTTTCTGACGGTTTGCCTGTGCTCCGCAGGCTTTGTGAAGAGAATGACGGTGATCCTGATCCTTATGGTATTGTCGTCGGTTTTTTTATTCTATTCTAGGATGCGGGAGCAGGTGAAGCTGCCGCTCATCGCCCTCAGCCTAATGGTGCTGATGGACGGGCTCTCCTGCGCCTATTCGGTTTCCGGGAAATTTGCGCTGTATGAATTTCTGAAGGTACTGGTGGCATTCTGCCTTGCGCTGCTGCTGCCAGTGTTTACAAAAGAGGGGGGACGTCAGGCGGCAGCCGTTTTGTCCGGTACTTCGGCATTGGCTGGGCTGATCAGCATTGACATGCTTTCGACACGCCTGATTGCGACGCCGGTCGTCCAGTTTTTGGGGCAATTTGACTGGTCTTATGTGGAGTTGGACTGGATTGAAGAGGGTGTACGTATGACATCGCTCTTTCTCAATCCCAATGTGTTTGCCGGCTGTGCAGGCATCGGCGTGCTGCTTTCGCTGGGGTTGGCGGCATCGGCGGCGTGTATGCGGGAGCGGGCTGCCCATTTGGTATGCTTGTTTGTGAATTCGCTGTCGTTTGTGCTGGTATTCAGTCTTGGCGCATCGGCGGCAATCTTGGCAGGCTTTCTGGCATTGCTGCTGCTGGAGCAGCGTGGAAGGCGGATCCGGCTGCTGATGGTGATGGCGGAGACCTTGGCCGTCACATTGCTGGCGGCGTTTCCGATTTCACTGACGGCGTTTTCTGCGTGGGAAGGGGTCCAGCCGGTCCCCATTCTCTGTCTGCTTGCGGGTGCTGCTGCGCTATGTGCGCTTGACCTGCTGTTGGGGCAGCGTATTGCGGGTTGGCTGGCCGGTCACGGAAAAGCCGTTCTGGCAGCGGCAGCGGCGGCCGGGGCTGCGTTGGTCATTTTTCTGTTTGCTGCGTTCCGGCTGACCGGGGGTATCACACTGCAGGCCGGAGAAACGCTGCGCCGCGCTGCTTATCCTGCGCCGGGGATCTATGAGATATCCGAGACCGGCGAGGACGCTGAGGGCAGTCTTATGGTGACCATTGAAAGCCAGAACCTTGAAGATACGATGATGCACACGTCATCTGTGATCTATTCGGGGCCATTGGGGCGGGCGCCGGTGGGATTCACCGTTCCCGAGGATAGTCTGGTTGTTTATTTTAACTTGTTTGCCGGACAGGAGACCCGGTTGGAATCTGTCCAGTTTGGGAATGAGAGCGGCTCTTTTCTTTTGCCGCTGCGTTATAAGCTGCTGCCGGGATTTATCGCCAATCGGCTGCAGGGCCTGCGTGCCAATCAGAATGCCATTCAGCGTCTGGTCTTTTTCAAAGATGGGATCAAACTGTTTTTCCGCAGCCCGTTGATTGGGCTGGGAATGGGCGCATATGAAAACGGCGTTCAAAATGTACAGACTTTTTTCTACGGGACCAAATATGCGCACAACCATTATATTCAGGCGCTGGCAGAGACCGGCTTGATCGGGTTGACGTTGTTCGTCGGGACGCTGGCGGTGTCGGCCGCGGCAGTATGGTTTGCGCGGAAGCGGGACGTTCGGCTTGCGCCGGCGTTGGGTGCAGCGCTGGCCTTTATGGCAGCGCATGCGTGTACCGAGGTGGTGTTCTCTACCTGCTATTATTTGCCGCTGGCATTCGGTGTGATTTCGCTGATTAACGAGTGTTGCAGCGATGCCCTTCCGTCCCCGGCGCTGTTGCAACGGGGACGCGTTAAGGCCGGAATCCTGTTGGGGTGGTCGGGGCTGCTGATTGTATTTGTCGTTTTACTTGGCTGCAATCTGGCAGCACAGAAGATTTCTAAGGATCAGCAAAATCTCCAGGGTTTTGCAGAGGCCGCCAGCCTAGATAAGTTTGAATGGGCCGATCATATGCTCTCCTATGTACTCATGACCATTGATACCGAGGTGGATGCAGAGGCTCGTGAGCAGGCCGACCGCTACGCTGAACGGCTGGAACGGCTGAATTCTAATTCGGTTCCATTCTTTCTGGCGGAATATTATTTTGAGACAGGGCGGCAGGAAAGGGCCTTTGAAATGCTGCAAAAGTATACTGCATATGTGGCCTCAGAGGCGCCCTCTTGGCAGGAGGCGTTTGTCCTGGCAGAGCGGTATGAGAACAGCACGCCCGAATTTCGGGCAGGCGTGCTTGCTTTGGTACAGAGTATGGAGGAATGGAATGCAAATAACCTAGGCCGCGTTGGGCTGACAGAGCAGAATGAGGCGTTTGTCGCACGGGTGCGGGAAGGGGCCGGTGCATCGTGATCAGAGAAAATCAGCAGCTGTTTAACCGGCTGCACGTTATCAGTGACGGCCTTATGCTGTTTCTGGCACTGCCGCTTGCTTTCTGGATCCGATTTTATATTCTGCCGGATGGCATTATTTCGGTCCCGTTTTCTCAGTATATTGTGTTGGACATGCTGCTGACGATGGCCCAGCTGTTTACGTATGCATCCTTTGGGCTGTACCAGTCTTTTCGGAAGATTCCGCTGCGCAGGGAGCTGCCCCGGCTTTGGATGGCCGGAATGCTCGACATGTTCATTCTGCTGAGTATGCTGTTTGTCAACCATGGAATGCATTATTCCCGCTGGACGCTGGCAATTTCATTTGTGTTGGGCTCGGGTGCGCTGAGCTGCAAACGGGTAGTGCTGCGCAAGGCGCTGCGCTATTTCCGGCAGCGGGGATATAATCAGAAGCATATTTTGATCCTGGGCAGCGGACAGGCGGCGCAGGCTTATCTGCAGGCGATCCGTGCCGACCGGGAGTTGGGGTATCATGCCATTGGATATCTGTCTGCACACCAGATGGAAACGGCGCGCCCGCCGGCGTATTTGGGCGGGTTTGCCAGCTTGAAGCGCGTGCTGGATCAAAGTGCTCCGGATGAGGTGGTGTCAGCGGTCGATCCGGATGAGGATCATTGGACGCCGCAAATTATTATGGCCTGCGAAAAGGCTGGGGTTAAATTGTCGATTGTTCCGACTTATGTGCGCTATATGTCTTCTACGCCGCAGTTTGACGAGCTGAATGGGATTCCGCTGCTGAATATCCGCCGGATTCCGCTGGACA
>CANPPM010000184.1 GCA_947575935.1 uncultured Butyricicoccus sp.
TGATCGAAATGCTGTTAAACAGCTGCACTGTGACGTCAGATTCGGTGCAGGCAGTCACAACACCCTCCATCTTGCTCTCAGCGCGCGGATCGCTGACCACGGCACAAATACGCCCATAGGTATCAAAGAGAAGCGTGATGCGGTCGCCAGGGCCCATCTGTTTAAAACTGGTAGCAAAGCTTTCTGGGATTTCAAATTTGGTGTTCAGCACCGTAATCTCTTCCGGATAACGGAACGAAGGCACGGCTTCATCAAAACGGCCCGTAATGCGGTTGCTGCAAACCATGGCTGTGCGGGTCTCACTATTCAGCGTAATCACATCATACTGATTGAGCTGGTCTTTGCGAAGCTTCTTTCCCTCTTTCTCGATCGTCCAACCCGAACCAGAGGGGATGTTTTTCACCGTTCCATTGATGCCGAGAATCAAGGTCGGGAAATTCAGATGCTGCGAGCTGGCAGAAATCACCTTAATCACGCCGTTCTGATCATAGTGCAGGGTAATTGTGCTGCCTTCCGCAAGCTCGACCCAACCTGACGCATACTCGTAAACCTTGCCCCGGACAACCAACGGCGTATGGCGCGGGACATAAATGAAACCTGTCCCATCGTTGGCAAGCAGCCCTTCGGGTTCAATCCTCTGCAGTACAACATCGCGCGATACCGTCTGGTCTGGCAAGAAACCGCGCACAGCCTCCGGCCTCTCCTTGTCAAAAACCACCGTCCCCTGCGTGCCAACCACAGACGGGTCAATTGAACCGACCACCTCGCGGGTAACCAGCTTCCTTTCTTTCCCCTCTTTAATGTCATCGGGGTGCACCCCTTCATAAAAGGTTGCCTGGCTGGCAGTCAGGGTAGAATCCGTATCACTGGTCGCAACCAGAATCGAATTTTGTACAGGTTCAGCGCCAGAGAAGCGGGTCAGCAGCGGCTTGCCCTCTTTATCGTCCGCACTCAATGTATTTCGGAACAGGATCGCTGCATCCCCCCGCGTAATCGCGATACCCGGCTCGGTTACCTGCAAATTGGTCAGCAGCCCGAGCGCCCGCGCCTTTGCAACGTAATCGTTCGGCCAAAAGGGGCCAATATCCGCCTGCTCATAGCCCAGCATGCGCAGCGCCATGGTGCATGCTTCCCCCAGTGTGGTCGGGTTCCCCGGACCAAAAGTCCCGTTCCCCAAACCGCGGATAATCGGGCTTTTTTCAAAATCAGGGTGCCGCACCGCTGCGTTGACCCACCCAGAGGCCCAGTGTCCCGCAGGGACATCGGGAAAAATTGTATAACTGCTGTAATTGTCAACATTGGTAATCCCCAGCGCGCCTACGGCCAGCCGGGTGAACTCCGCACGGCTGAGCAGGCGGTTGGGTTCATATTCCCCCTGCCCATTTCCGCTGATAATCCCCATGCTGGCCAATGAGCTTGCCGCCTGCTGGGTATAGCTGTCCGAAATATCGGAAAAGCCCGCACCCGCGCTGACAGACAGCAGCGTAACCGCCAACAGCGCGGAAAGAATTCTTCTTTTCATGTATGATTTCCTCCAAAAAGAACAAAGATCATCAGGGCTGTACCATCACAGCCCCCCCGCAAGCGGCGTCACTGCGTCCGCAGCGCGTCGACCGGCTGCATGGAAGCCGCCTTGTTTGCCGGATACAATCCGAACAAAATGCCCAGCAGCGCAGAGAACAGGAACGCTCCAACCACCAGTGAAAAACTTGGCGTCACAAGAAACGTATCCACGACAGGCGCCCATGGATCATTGACCAGACTCCCGAACATCGATTTCCCCCAGATCGCAGAGCCGATAAATCCAAAAACAATGCCAATTGCACCGCCCATACACGAAATAACAGCCGATTCAATCAGAAATTGACTGATAATATCCCGTTTGCGCGCGCCGATTGCCATTCGAATCCCGATCTCGCGGGTGCGCTCGGTAACGGTGACCAACATAATATTCATGATGCCAATGCCACCGACCAGCAACGAGATCGCCGCGATGCCCGCCGTCTTTGCAGACTCCTTATTCTGCTCAGTTTCCGCGCGTTCCTGCCACTGTACATCAGAATATACATCAAAATAGCCGTTTTTTTCAAATTTGGACGCAAATTTTGCTTTCGCTTCCTCACAGAATTTTTTGACGCTTTCACTGTCAAGGCCGGCCGCCGCCAAATCGGGCTCGATCTCCCAGCCATTAATACGGCGCTGCAGCGAGATCGGCATACCAAGGAACTGGTCCTCTGTATTCAGCTTACCACCATAACGAGAGGCATACACACCGACAATTGTAAAGCTCTGTCCATTGATTTTAAGTTTTTGATCTAGCGGGCTCATCGCAACAAAAAAGTATTTCCGCACCGCGTCGCCGATCACACAAACACGCGACTGATTCCGGATATCTGCCTCGGTGATATCCCGCCCCAACACGACCTTCTGCCCAGTCGAAGCGGAATATCCCTCATCGATAAAATAACAGGAACCGCCGTTATTCATATCCATTTCTTTTGAACGGTATTTGGCGGTGATGCCGCTCCCATAACTGTATTGCCCAAAGGAAGAGAGCGTCTTTCCAACCTGTTGCTTACAGTATTCAATCACTTCCTCCTGCAGATAACTGTTGTCTGTCCAAAAATAAATCTGAATCCGATTAGCGCCCTGCGCCTCCATCTGCAGGCGGCTGTACTTTTGCTCGGCCTGCGCGCTTGCTACCAGCACAATGACCGTCGCCACACCGATGATAATCCCCAACATGGTCAGGAGAGACCGGATTTTATTGGACAGCACCGATTTGACGGCCATCAAGAAGGTCTGGGTCACATTCATTGTACAACCCCCTTTCCCGCACGGTCGGAAATGATATGCCCATCTGAAATCGTGACAACACGCCGCGCCATCTCGGCAAGCTTATTGTCATGTGTAATCAAAATAATCGAGGTCCCCTGCCGGTTTAGCTCAGATAGCTGATTCATGATCTCCCGGCCCGACCCGGAATCCAGGTTGCCGGTCGGCTCATCCGCCATGATAATCGGCGGCTTCGCAGCCACTGCCCGGGCAATTGCCACACGCTGCTGCTGGCCGCCCGACATTTCGGAAGGACGGTGGAATATCCGTTTTTCCAGCCCAACCGCCTCCAGCGCCGCCTTAGCCAGTCTCCGCCGCTCGCCGGCTGACATGCCGCGGTAAATCAGCGGCAGCTCCACATTCTCCAGCGCAGTCAGCGCGGGGATCAAATTAAACCCCTGAAAAATAAACCCAATCTCCCGGTTGCGAATGGCCGACAACGTGGAAGGCGGCAAATCGCTCACCGCCTGCCCATCCAGATAGTAAGTACCGTACGTGGGAATATCCAGGCAGCCGAGAATATTCATCAGCGTCGATTTCCCCGAACCGGACTGCCCCAAGATACACAGGAACTCCCCCCACGGTACGGCGAGGGAAATATCGTCCAGCGCACGCACCTCGTTTTCCTTGCCCTCGTTGTAAATCTTGCTCAGCCGCCGCACGTCGACCAGCAAGCTGCCGTCAGCGGCCGGAGCAGGCGGCGCAGCCGATTTGCGTTTCCAAAACATGTGCCTTACGCCCCTTCCTTAGCCGACGCCCTCTGCTTCCATCTGCTGCTGATACTGCTCGTATGCATCCTGCGGCGCAGCCAGGAAGACCTCTACCCCGTCACCGATGCCTGAAACCACCTCGGTATTCTCCGAGTCACTGATGCCGGTTTCAATCGGTACGAGCACAAAGCCATCCGGCACCTCGCTTCCTTCCGGAACAGGAATGGCGTTTTCAAAGCTTTGCCCCTCGCCCGGCTTGACGTATACCGCCGCACCCTCCTCGATATACACAACCGAGGAAGAAGGCACCATCACACAATCCTCTCTGGACGCCGTTGTAATTTTAAAGTCTAGCGAACGGTTAGGCGAAAGCGTTTGTTCCGGATTTTCGTCCACCGCAATCACAATCGGGAAATTAATTGAACTGCCGCCCCGTCCGCTCTCATTGATTTCAGCCTTCATAGACACACTGAAAACCGACCCGGTGAACATGTCGCCCGACTCCATAGTCAGTTCAACATATTGCCCGACTTCCAACTTATCAATATCCAGTTCTGGAATGGTCGCCTTGACCACAATACTGCTAAGATCGGCGACTGTACAGGCTGCCTTCTGGCCGTCCACTTTTTCCCCCTCGCTAACCGAAACATCAATCACAATCCCATCAATCGGCGACGTGACGGCGGCCTGTTCCAGCAGTTTTTCCAGTTCAGCAACACGCTCTTGTTTCTGCTCGTACATTTTCTTCTGACTTTCTACCGCGGCGCTTGCACTTGCAACCGCATCGGTAACATCCGGATTGGTCAGCCGCAGGATCGTCTGGCCCTCGGTAAACCGGTAATAGCTCAGCCCATCCACCGAAGACACCGTGCCGCCGCTCTCCAGCACAAGCGGCTTTTCGCGGGTGTATTCAATCTTGCCCGTATCCGCGGGCACAATCAGCTCGCCGTCGATCAGGATCGTGCCGATCGCATCCATATCCTTCGTCAGTGTACCCGGATTGTCAAACGCCAGCGTTACGCGGAAGGTCTTGGTACCATCGGGTGAAATGCGCTCAATTTTTTCCACCTTCTCCACCGTTGCCGGCACTGTAGTCATCGTATATGCAACCGATACCGTTGCAGGCATTCCCTCTGTAATACGATCTATGTATGCATCGCTGTAATAAAGCGGCACGTGCAAAACGCTGTCATCAACCAGAACGCCGATGGTCGTCCCCGCATCCAGCTCATCGCCAAGCCGGACACGCAGCTCGGCATTCCCGGCGTCCTCTTCATCCGTTGCACCCGCAGGGATCAGTTTCCCCGCAAAAGGCGCCGTCACATTCAGTGCGGCGGCCTTCTCCCCCGCACTGCGCAGGCTGCGCTGCGCATCCTCAATTCCCTTGCGGGCCGACTCCAGCGCATCCATTGCCTCATCCAGCTCCTTGCGGGTTTCATCCGCATCAATCTTCAGCAAAAGATCCCCTGCAGACACCTGATCTCCCGGGGCTACCAGGACTTCTGTCACAGTCCCCTTAATATCCTTCCCGAGATCCTCACTGCGCTTGGCCGCAGTCTGCCCATAGCCCTCTACATAGGTTTCCAAAAAACCCAACTCGGAAAAGGCTGTATCCGTCGAAACGGACTCCTCCTTTTCCATATGCGTCGCCGCAAAGTAACCGCCGCCGCCCAGTACTGCCGCCGCAAGTATTCCGATTACCACTTTAGCGGCCTTTGGCAGCTTTTTTTTCGTATTCATCTGGTCTGCATACTTGTTGCGGATTAACGGCTCCGCCGCCAGCGTCGCTGCGGGTGCAGCCGCTTCCGCCACCTCCGCAGCCGCTTCCGCCGTCTCTGCGGGCGGCGTCCCCGTCGCGGAGGCGCTTTCCGCCCCCGGCTGCAAGTTGTTTTCTATCTGATCCTTTTTCGGATGATCCTTTTTCATCTCACTACCTCCATCCAAACTGTATGGTTCGTTCTAGTACAGTTAAGTATACGCCTTCCCATTGGGATTGTCAACCTGAGGCCGTCCCAGAAAACGACACAGCTGCCAAGCTATAGTATATCAGATTTCAACCCAATCAGAAAGACAATCCGGAAATGTTTCCAATTTGTATCTGAATTTTAAAATTTTCTTCATTAAGATCTTTAAAAAAAGTTTAAATTTTTATGTAATGTTTCATATTTGGAATTTTTTTGAAGTTTTCTGCCTTCCAAGGGAGCTAAACTGCGGCCCCCTCCCCAATCCGGGGAGGAAACCGCAGCTTCTTTAAATACAATTTTATTATACTTTTTCAGACGCCCGGACGCGCAGAATTGCATAAGCCGCATA
>CANPPM010000185.1 GCA_947575935.1 uncultured Butyricicoccus sp.
TGATTGCGTTTAAAATTTTTCAGCGCCAGCAGTACCTCTACGCTGCACACCCGTTCAATAAACCGAGAGGTTCGAACCGTTTTGGCCTCCATCCTGATTTCACCCGTCTGCCGGATGCATTCCATTACCGGAACGGCTGCGGCCCGTCGGGCCGGGAGGTATGCTGAAATCAGGATGGTGATCCACGCAATCGCCGCCGCTGCCGCCATTGACAACGGCGAAACAACCAACACCAGCGGGCTCCCGTACATCATGCTTTGGAAGCTACGGGCAACCACGGCAATCACCGCGCGGGTTACCGCAATCCCCAGCAGTATGCCTGCCGGAATCCCGGCAAGGCCAATACACATCCCCTCAAACAACACCGAGCTGCGCAGCTGCCTCTCCGTCGCCCCCACCGAGAGCAGGATACCAAACTGATGGATCCGTTCGCTTAGCGAGATGGAAAATGCGTTATGAATCAAGAAAACCGATCCGGTCATGATAATGGCGGTCACCGCGCCTCCAACTGCAAACAGCAGCGTGGTAAAAAGCCGGTCATCCGAAAGGCCCAGAAAACGCAGCACTTTGTCATTGCCCGCAGCGGCATACTCGCCCTTTGTTTGACGGAGATACGAACGTACCCGGCGCGGATGATCCAGGGTAACAAAGGCATTGCAGCTGTCCGGCGCGGTATGCTCTACCTTTGTGATCAGTGTAAATCCCGGTGCGGTATCCTGCTCATATTGCGGGCGCTGGCATATGCCAACGACGGTAAAGGTCCGGCTCTCATACGGGGTAAACATTTCACTCGCGGCGTCATAACGGTCACGCTGGCCAAGCCTCCTGCCGCCGCTGGTACGGCTGCCGATGTCCAGCGTTATCGTACTGCCCTCGCGCAGTTCGACGCCGCCGCTGGCCTGTACCCCGCCTGAAACCAGGATTTCGCGGTCGTTCTCTGGCAGCCTGCCTGAAATCACATAGGGCGGCAGCGTACGCAGCGCCTTCTCGTCATAGCCCGCAAGAAAGAGATAGGGTACGTCCGGGTTGCCGCTGCCTTCCAACACCGCATAACCTATATTTTCTGTGAAAGCCACATCCAGGACCCCTTTTTCCTGCGCGCGCTCCCGTACAAAGCCGGCCGGCACATCGAAAAAAGCAGCATGCCAACCGCCGTATATTTCTGCCGCACCCCTGGCCAAATAGTCGAGCAGCGAGATGCCAAAGACCGTCACGCCGGTCAGCAGCGCGGCGGACAGCATTACGCCAACGACCGTCACAACCGTACGCGTACGGTTTTTCAAAAGCCCCTGCAAAGCTGTTTTGTGGAAAATATTCACTGCCGCGCCGCCTGCCTCTCATCCCGCACAACGCGGCCATCTGAAACGGTGATAATACGATCGGCCTGCAGCGCAATATTTTCATCATGGGTGACCAATATCAGCGTCTGTCGATACCGCCGGTGACTGTGCTTGAGCAAACGGAGAATCTCGGCGCCGTTCCGGCTGTCCAAACTGCCGGTCGGTTCATCGGCCAAACAGACCTGCGGGGCGTTCATCAGCGCGCGCCCAATCGCAACGCGCTGCTGCTGCCCGCCGGACAGCTGGTTGGGCAGGTGCCTCCGGCGATCCTGCAGGCCCAGCAGTTCAACCAGTTCGTCCAGCCGTTCCTGATTCACCCTGCGCCGGTCCATCAAAACCGGAAGCGTAATATTTTCCACCACGTTCAGCGTAGGAATCAAATTGTGAAACTGATAGATCAGCCCTACCTGCCGCCTGCGGAACACCGCCAGCTTTTCTTTGCTCTGCGCATAGACGTCCTGCCCGTCCAGCAAAATCCTGCCGCTGGTCGGCACATCGACCCCCGCGATACTATGCAGCAGGGTAGACTTGCCCGAGCCCGACGCGCCAATAACAGCGACGAAATCGCCCCGCTCGATCTGCAGCGAAATATGGTCCAGCGCCACGACCTGATTTTCTCCGTCACCGTAGACCTTGCATAAATCCTCAACCTTTAAAAAATCCATTCGGCAAAACTCCTTTATCCGTAGAATACTCGTATTATAAAGCCTCCGGCTGACAATACAGTGACTCTCCGGTGACAGTTCTGTCACTTGGGAAAACGGACGTAAAACACGGCCCCGCCCTGCGGATGATTTTTAGCGGCAACGGTACCGCCTTGGCGCGAGATGATCGTACGGCAAAGCGCAAGGCCGATACCACAGCCCGATGGACTCGCGTTTCTTCCGCGGTAAAATCGCTCAAACAAGCGAGGCAGCTCTTCCTTTGCAAAGCCTGGGCCGTTATCCCGAATGGAAATCTCCAGATACAGCGGGGTATCCGCACAGCAAATCGTAATCTCCCCGCCGTCCCCGGCCCCCTCCATACAATTCTTCAAGATGTTTTGCAGCGCCTCGGCAAGCCAGGCCGCATCGCCTGAAACCACCGCTGTCTCCGGGATGTCGGTCCGCACCATGATATTGTGCAGCTCCATGGGGATGCGCAGCGGGCGCAGGGCGCTGCTGACCAGCCGTCTTGCAGCGACGCTTTCCTGCCGAAAGGTTACAATGCCCGCATCCAACCGGGACAGCTTCAGCAGGGCCGTAATCAGGTGGTTCATACCTGCCAGCAGCTCCCCCAACTCCCGCAGCAGGGCGTCCCGCTCGTCCTGCCCGGCGGCTTCTCTTAACAGGGACAACACAATATGGGCCGAGGTCAGCGGCGTACGCAGCTGATGGGCAATATCGGCCAGCGAGTCGGCCAGATGCGTCCGTTCACGCCGCAGCGCATCATTCTGCTGGCGAATCCGCAGTGTCATTTTGACGATCTCGCTTTGCAGGATGGACAGCTCTCCCTCCTCAGCGTCTTCTATGAACAGCCGGTCGCTGTTGTGCAGCACCAGGTCGATCTGTTCGGAGAGCTTAGCGATGCGCTGGTACCGCTCCCAGGTGACGATCCAAAAAAACGCGCTCAAAACGGCCGCCGAAACCATCGCCGCCACCCCCGCCGCCGGATGCACGACAAAGCCCGCCACAGTCAAGGCGGCGGCCAGCATACACAAAACCACCGCTGCCCGCCGCAGCTCTTTATTGCGCAGCATATGGATCCCCCAGCCGGTAACCCGTCCCGCGTACGGTCAGAATGATCTGCGGGCTGGCCGGGTCATCCTCAATCTTTTCGCGCAGCCGTTTGATATAGACGGTTAAGGTATTGTCGTTCACAAATTCCCCTGCCGCATCCCACAGCTCGTCAAGCAGCCTGCCGCGGGTTAGGATGCTTCCAGGATTGCTGAGAAACACCAGCAGCAACCGGTATTCCAGCGCAGATAAGCAGACTTCCCGGCCGTTCTTTTTTACAATGCCGCTTTTCAAATCTGCCTGCAGCCCATAGATTGTAATGACCGAGCCGCTTCGGCCGCTTTTGCGCAGCGCAGCTGCAATCCGCGCGGCCAGCTCACGCGGCCGGAAGGGCTTGGTAACATAATCATCCGCGCCGAGATTCAGCCCTGTGACCACGCTCGGCTCATCCCCCGAAGCGGTCAGGAAAATAACCGGAATGTCCTGCGCATCCTTGATCTCGGTACACAGCGTAAACCCATTGCCATCAGGCAGCGAAATATCAATCAGCGCCAGATCGAACCTGCTTTGGCGCAGCGCGTCACGCGCCGCTTCACATGTTGACGCGTGGGTAACCGCGAACCCCTCTGCAAAAAGCAGCCGGACCAGGTTCCTGGCAATCGCCCGGTCGTCCTCCACCAAAAATATTTGTTTCATAGGCCTTCGCTCCTTTCCTATGGGTACCCCCGGCCGGCCGGCGGATTATGCCGGGCATACGGCGCGGTTCCTCCTGCAGCGGCCCGAATTTTCCTTCGTCCGCCGCGAAATGCTCGTCCAAAAGCACATCCGCACGCTTCTTCGCAGCTATTATACACGGTTTTACCGCCGCTGTCTACCGCCCGCTGCCTGGAATCGCCGGCCCGTTCCATACAAAAACAGCGCCGTGCGTTCTGTTTTCCCGCCGCCGCGCATAAGATCCTTCGAGGTGGTAACAAATGCGTAAAAGGACGTTTCACAAGCTGGTCACCCTCGCCCTGTGCGTCGTACTCGGCGGCAGTGTTTATGCCTTTGGCAACCCCTATGAACAGCAGCCGGCCGTAACGGCAGCCGCAACCGACTGGGGGCTTTCCTTTCAGACCGAGGGCGCCGCGCCAATCGGCAATGCGACCGCTGCAGAGCTGGCCGCATATGACGCCTGCTACATCGGGGATACTTCAAAAAAAGTGATCTACCTGACCTTCGATGCAGGCTTCGAGAACGGCAATACCCCCGCCATTCTGGATGCCCTGAAAAAGCATCAGGCAAAGGCATGCTTTTTCCTGGTCGGCAATTATATCGAGACTGCCCCCGACCTTGTCCAGCGCATGGTCGATGAAGGCCACCTCGTCGGCAACCATACCTATACCCACCCCGACATGTCCAAGATCAGCGACGCCGAAGCCTTTGCGCAGGAATTAACCCGGCTGGAGCAAGCGTATCAATCTCTGATCGGCCAGCCGCTTCCGAAATTTTACCGACCGCCGCAGGGAAAATACTCGACCGAGAACCTGGCGCAGGCGCAGGCGCTCGGCTATACTTCGGTATTCTGGTCGCTTGCCTACGTCGATTGGTACACCGACAACCAGCCGACCGCCGAGCAGGCCTTTTCCAAGCTGCTGCCGCGCATCCATCCCGGCGCAATCGTTCTGCTGCACTCGACCTCGTCCACTAACGCCGCTATCCTGGATGAACTGCTAAGCAAATGGGAGGCCGAGGGCTATTCGTTCGGTTCCCTCACCGAGCTGCGGCATTCCTTCTGAAATCCTTCTTCCCCATCGGGGGGATCCTCCTTTTATCGAAAATGCGCGGGACGGCCAGGCCGCCGCGCATTTTCGCATCCGGCGCGGTGTCTGCCGGATCCAGCGCAGCCCGTTCAATCACCTCAAATTCACAAATTCTTAACGGATTCGAAATCTTCCGCTCACCAATTCGGGCGCATGATCCGATATAATAGCAGCAGAAAGGAGATCCCAGACATGCTTTTATACCAGATTCTGCGCGCATGCGGCTTGGACCGCAGCTTCCTGCGCTTCATGTCCCGGCTTCCCGCGCATTTCCAGCGCAGGCTTGGCCTTGTGCCGGTTCGCGCTTCCAAGTGACAAAATAGGGCTGCTGACAACGCCTGCAATATGAAATGTGAAAAGGCCCGGATTCCTTCCGGGTTTTTCCATATCCGTACAGATTTTACCGGTTTTTCAAACGGCGCCTAAGAAGGCATACCGGCAGAATCCGCCTGTTTTTTTCCTAAAACAACAGGTTTTGTCCCATATTTCCAACCTTCTTTCCTCTAATAAAGAGCATAAACTGAAATGCATGGAGCGCTTTCCGCCTTTCGCGCTTCCACAGGAAATCTGTATCCCTCTGTTATTTTTAAAAAAAGGTGTTGACACAACGCCGAAAATTCTGTATAATAATTCTCGGCGCTGATGATCAGGCAGTGTTTACCAGCGCTGAGATTTGCCTCTGTAGCTCAGTCGGTAGAGCAGGGGACTGAAAATCCCCGTGTCGGTGGTTCGATTCCGCCCGGAGGCACCATTCTTGGGAGAGCGCCATCCCCCATCACCCCATCTCCCGCCTTTTCATGTATCGTTCTCCCAAGACTTCCCCGTATGCAGGGGATATGCGGATGTAGCTCATCTGGTAGAGCGCCACCTTGCCAAGGTGGAGGTAGCGAGTTCGAGCCTCGTCATCCGCTCCATTTTCGGTACCATAGCCAAGCGGTAAGGCGTGGGACTGCAACTCCCTGATCCCCAGTTCGATTCTGGGTGGTACCTCCAAA
>CANPPM010000186.1 GCA_947575935.1 uncultured Butyricicoccus sp.
AAAAGCCGCACTTGGATAAAAAGCATTTTCATGCAAAGCATGTACGGTTTGGTTTTGCCGGTTCATAAGTCTTGCTTGCTACACGAGAAGACAGATGATTGCATTGGATACAAGAAAGCCGCGTTCGGTTAAACGGCATCCTGCTTCATCGCAGATTGTGAGGCCATGCGCCTGCAGCGGAAGCAGTGTGTGTTCGATCGGAGAAAAATCACCAAACCGTTGTTCAAAGTCGGTGCGGCAGAGTCCTTCTGCAGTGCGCAGGCGCAGCATTATATATTCTGCGCGTGTATCGAAGCTGTTTACAGGCTCCTCCAGAACGGGTATATTGCCACGGATGAATGCCTCTGTATCCTGTGGGTATGCAAATCGTTTTCCGTGGTAAAAGGAATGTGCCGCCGCGCCTAAGCCAAGATATTCAGAAAAGTCCCAATATTTTGAATTGTGGCGTGCACGTTTCCCAGGACGGCAAAAATTTGAGATTTCGTAATGTTCAAAGCCTGCGGCTGCCAGCATCCTGCATAGGGCGAGATAGGTTTCTGCCTGTTCGTCTTCTTCCGGCAAAATAGGATGGGCTCGAAATAGCGGTGTTCCCTCCTCAAGCTTTAACCCATAACAGGAGAGGTGTGCAGGTTGGAATGCAAGCAGCTGCTCCGCCGATTCCAGCAGCATTGCAGTCGTTTGGCCGGGTAAACCGTACATCAGGTCGAGGGCAAGATTATCAAAGCCGTATGACTGGGCCAATTTGATAGCGGACTGTGCCTGACAGTATGTGTGCCTCCGGCCAAGCAGACGAAGCTCGTCCTCGTGTGCTGACTGCACGCCAATTGAGAGACGGTTGACCCCTGCAGTATGCAAAGCCTGTAAAAGTGGACGGTCTATGCTGTCCGGATTGCATTCGACGGTAATTTCGGTATGGTCTGCAAGTGTAAATTGTGTTCGGACAGCGTTCAAGATTTGGGCTAACCGTGAGCCGCCAAGCAGGGACGGTGTCCCGCCGCCGAAATAAATGGTATCAATTGTTTCGGATTGGCAGGCCTGAATTTTTTTGCACAGCGCTGCGGTATAAGCATCCATCTGGGCGACCGAGGTTGGGGATGAATAAAAACTGCAGTAACTGCATTTTGCAGCGCAAAAGGGAATGTGAAAATAAAGCCCGAGCATAGTGCCTCTATTCTTCGTCCAGCTTGAGGACGGCCATAAATGCCTCGGTTGGAAGCTGGACAGTCCCGAGGGTGCGCATTTTCTTTTTGCCTTCTTTTTGTTTTTCCAAAAGCTTTTTTTTGCGGGTGATATCGCCGCCATAGCATTTGGCAAGAACATCCTTGCGCATCGCCTTGACCGTTTCACGGGCAATGATTTTGCCGCCGATGGCTGCCTGTACAGGCACTTCAAATAATTGGCGTGGGATGTTCTCTTTCAGTTTTTCACAGATACGACGAGCCCGGCCATAGGCCTTTTCCCGGTGGACAATAAAAGAGAGTGCGTCCACTTGGTCGCCGTTCAGCAGCAAATCAACCTTGACAAGATCGCTGGGGCGGTAGTCGCAGAATTCGTAGTCAAGTGAGGCGTAGCCCTTGGTACGTGCTTTCAAAGCGTCAAAGAAGTCATAGATAATTTCGTTGATCGGCATTTCATAATGCAGTTCGACCAGCGTGCTGTCTAGATATTTCATGTCCTTAAAGACGCTGCGGCGTTCCTGACACATGGGCATGATATTCCCGACGTATTCCTGTGGGGTAATGATGGCGGCTTTCACAAAAGGTTCGTGTGCTTCTGCGATCTGACCTGGGTCGGGATAGTCATGCGGATTGTCAATGGAGAGTTCGGCGCCATCAGTCTTTATAATTTTATAGACCACGGAGGGCAGTGTTGTAACCAAATCGAGATCAAATTCACGTTCCAGCCGCTCTTGGATAATTTCCATGTGCAGCATACCCAAAAAGCCGCAGCGGAAGCCAAAGCCGAGCGCAATGGAGGATTCTGGCTCGAAAGAGAGCGCAGCATCGTTGAGCTGCAGTTTTTCAAGTGCGTCACGGAGGTCAGGATATTTGGAGCCGTCCTCTGTGTAGATGCCGCAGTATACCATTGCCTGCGCCCTGCGATAACCGGGGAGCGGTTCGGCTGCGGGGCGGGCGGCTTCGGTAACAGTGTCGCCGACACGGGTATCAGAAACGTTCTTTATAGAAGCGGTGAAATAACCGACTTCGCCTGCAGAAAGATTGTCTGTGGGCAACAGCCCAAGCGGCTGCATCACACCGCATTCGATCACTTGAAATTCGGCGCCGGTTGCCATCATTTTGACGCGCGTACCGGGTTTGATACGGCCGTCCATCAGGCGCATATAAACGATTACACCTTTATAGGGGTCATACTGACTGTCAAAGATGAGGGCGCGCAGCGGCGCATCAGGATTCCCTTTGGGGGCGGGGATGTCACTGATGATGCGTTCAAGCACTGCATGGATGTTGGTGCCGAGCTTTGCAGAAATTTCGGGGGAATCCATTGCAGGGATGCCGATGATGTCCTCGATTTCCTGTTTGGCGTGCAGCGGTTCGGCAGCGGGAAGATCGATTTTATTGATAACTGGTACGACCTCAAGATCATGCTCCAGTGCGAGGTACGTGTTGCCGAGCGTTTGCGCTTCAATCCCTTGCGCGGCGTCGACGACAAGGAGTGCGCCCTCACAGGCAGCCAGTGACCTTGAGACTTCATAATTAAAGTCGACATGGCCTGGGGTGTCGATCAAATTCAGATGATAGATTTCCCCATCATCTGCATGATATTCCATGGAGACTGCGCGTGCCTTGATTGTGATGCCGCGCTCACGCTCAAGATCCATGTTGTCAAGCAGTTGTTCTTCCATTTCTCGCTGTGCAACTGCTTCGCACTGTTCGAGAATACGGTCAGCGAGGGTGGATTTACCGTGGTCGATATGTGCGATGATTGAAAAATTGCGGATATTTGTTTGTTTATTCACGTTTTGATGCTCCTTGTGAAAGGGGAATGGCGCCGCTATGCGATTACAGCGGCCAACAAATAGAAAGTATTGTATCCCTGCAGGATGGTTGGAATGGCAGTGGTTTGCGGCTATTATATCATAATTAGAAGAGACCGGCAAGGCGGATATCCTTGAAAGAAAGAAAAAAGTTAAAACAAAAAATCAGCCGGTCCGCTGCCATTGTGGCGGGCCGGCAAATATAGCGGATGGCAAAGGGCTACCAGCGGGGAGACTTTTCTTCAAAGGCAAGTCCGATTGCGCCGGGGCCTGCATAGGTACCGATGATAGCGCCTGCTGCATGTATGCGGATTTTGATATCTTTGACCAGCGCTTTCAGTTCAGCAGACAGTGCCAAAGCGGCGGCCGGAGCGTCTGCATGCACAATAATGACCTCATGAAGGTTTGCGGCAGTATCTATGAATTTTTGCACTAACTTTGCGGTTGCTTGTTTATAACCGCGGCATTTTGCGATATCAGTCGGCGCGCCTTCCAGAAAGGTCAAGAGGGGTTTAATGCCCAGCAGTTGACCAAATACCGCACTGATATTTCCAATTCGTCCGCCCTTTCGTACATATTCAAGGGTATCAAGCAGGAAATAAAGCGCAGTTGTGCGCTGCATTTCGTGCAGCCTTCCGAGAATTTCGTCGATGCCGCATCCGCTGCGGACCATATCGCATGCGGTTTCTGCAATCAGGCCGATTGCTGCCGATGCATTGCAGGAATCAATGACATGGATTTCTGGGGAGAACCCCTGTTCCTTTAGAAGATTTGCCGCCAGCTGTGCAGAGCGTACCGTACCGGAAGAAACGCCGGTTACGGTGATGCAGATGATATGTTTTGCGTTTGTATATTTTTCAAAAACGCGCATAAAGGCCTCGGGTGAGGGTTGGGAAGTTTTGGGGAGTCCATCCATTTTAGCGAGTCGCTTGTAAAACTGTGCGGGTGACAGTTCAAGCCCGTCGAGCAGGGTTTCGCTGCCGAAGGTGACGGTTAAAGGTACCATTGAAAAGCCGGCTGCTTCTGCCTGGTCGGCAGAATAGTCGCAGCTGGTGTCGCTGATCACAACAATATCAGAGTTGAGCGGCATAAAGCGCACCTCATTTCAAAATATTTTCGCTAGATATTGGAATAGGCACTGATTTGAAACATGGAATTAGGACCAAAGGTGGAGAAACGTGAGGCTTGGTATAGCCAATTTGATTTTGATATAATTAAGATGAGAGGTATGTAAGGGGAATTGAAAAAGCATGAAATCAAAAGAATCACTCTTTGAACGTATGGAACATTAAAAAACAGATGCTGGAGGGAGAGCATTGAAACTTATAGAATGGTGCAGTCCTCAAAAAAGCGTTGAAGCTTGACCAGGCTGGTTCCGAGAATTGAGGCTTCTTCAGGGGTTAGGACCTCCATTACTGCATGGATCATACGGTCGTGAAAGGATTGATGGTATTCATAGGCTGCCTGTCCGCGTGGGGTCAAGCTAACATTGACTACCCGTTTGTCCGAGGTATTGCGGGTGCGGGTGATCAGCCCTTTGGCTTCCAGCTTATCACATGCAACGGTAAGGGTAGCCAGTGTGATGCTCAGCGACTTTGCAATGGATGACATGCGGCTTCCTGGTGATTCTCCAATTTTTTCTAAAATGTGAATTTCAGTAACTGAAATTTCATTCCCAAGCCCTGCAGCCAGGGCGCGTTCCTCGATCTTGTTGATGCGCCCCCAGATTTCTACAAGAAAAGTATTCAGCTGGTCGTAGACCTCCATAGTACGCACATCCTTTCACAAGATATTTGATAAGTCTAACTAAGTATAACACAACCAGCGTAATTCGACAAGGCTTATCCTGCAAAATTTTTGCAGTCCGGCGGTGTTCTATCTTGTCCGCAGGGTGCATATTTATAAGCAGGACCAACGGAAGGGCGGATGGAGCACGATAGCAAGGAACCTGTTTGCACACCGGTATCTATTGAAGATCAAACAGGCTGTTCTGAATATGTTGATTATTTCGGGAGGACGCTGCGCCGCCTGCAGGTTGTTTGCAGGGGAAGGGTTCTTTCACAGTCCGCACGGTCGATGATCAGCATTTCTGATGCTTGCTATAAAATCTGTATGGATGGGCGGCAATGGCGGATATTTGGATCGTTCCGCATGGCTGCAGACGGTCTTTACATACTGGTTCAAAGCGCTGGGGAAAGGTAGCGGTCGTTCCGTCGGTGAGACAGCTGAACGGAGGGAACAAAAATGATTGTATTTGCAACCAGGCTGACTGTGAAAAAAGCGGCTGCAGGGCTGCTTCTGCTTTGTGCGGTGGCCGTATCGGTGGGGTATCTGATGCCAGAGACGGAGCCGGAGAGAATTGCGGCTTCGTCAGAGCCGCAGTCGCCTGACTTGGGAATGAAGCTGAAGGACAGTGAGGACGGCGTGCGCTTGCTGGAAAGCTGCGGGTGGGAGATCGATCCAGCGCCGGTTTGTGAGCAGGAGGTGCAGATTCCGGAAAGCTTCGATGCAGCTTATCAGAGCTATAATGAGCTGCAGCAGACACAGGGTTTGGATTTAAATGCGCACAAAGGAAAGCGGGCGACACTGTATACTTATCATGTGCTCAATCATCCAAGTGGTGAAGAGGGGGTAACAGCTAACTTGGTTGTTCGGAAAAAACGGCTGATTGCGGCGGATGTCTGCTCGGCAAAGACCGATGGGTTTCTGCACGGAATCACAGAGCACCCGGACACGTGACAGTATGAGTGTGGAAAGCGTGTTATGGACAGCGGATCCTGCCAAAGAATGACAAATATGAAGAGGGGGC
>CANPPM010000187.1 GCA_947575935.1 uncultured Butyricicoccus sp.
CCAATGCATCGCGTTCAACCACCAGCACGCCCTTTTGATCAAATTGCCATCCAACGCAGCCGGTTGCGCCCATACCTGCGCCGAACTTATCCAACATATGCCGTACATCGGCGGCGGTACGATTGCGGTTATCGGTCAGAGTCTCGACGATGACGGCTACGCCGCCGACGCCATAGCCCTCGTAATTGATCGCCTCATATTCTACCGAACCGCTCGCGCCCGACATCTTGTCCAAAAGGCGCTTAATGTTATCGTTCGGCATATTATTTGCCTTGGCTTTGGCGATTACATCGCGCAGGCGGCTGTTGTTGTCAGGGTTTGCCGAACCGCCCTCCTTGCATGCAATTGCGAGTTCACGACCAATTTTTGTGAAAATTTTTGCTTTTTTTGCGTCATTTGCGCCTTTACGCTTCGCAATATTATGAAACTTTGAATGTCCTGACATGTTTATAAAGACTCCTTTCGGTTCTATGGAAAACCTGTATTTACATTGCCGCAGCCGCGGCATAAGCGCAGTTGTTGTGGAAAGCGGACGGGCTGCAGACGCCCGTATTGCCGGTATTCTGTCAATTTTAAAACAGGTTCCGGCGTGGGAAACGCCTTTCTCTAAGATAGTGTATCAAATTTTTTGCAGTTCCGCAAGAGATTTTTGCATAACGCCGCGTTTTTTGGCCATACTAACCTCACGTGGCTGGAAACAGCCACTGTAAATACTTCATTTTGAGAGGTGAACACACATGAGCCAGAAGAATAATCAGCAGAATCAGCAGAACCAGCAGAACAGCCAGAACCAGAAAAACAACCAGCAGCAGAATCAGCAGAACAACCAGCAGAATAACTAAAAATTCTTTCCAGAGCATGTTTGCAGTGCACAGCGGCGGGCGCTTGTTTTTCTTACGAAGCAGAACAAACGCCCGCGGCCTTGCCGCCGTATGGCAGGAAGCGTCCGGGCAGGACGGCGAGACGCGCCGCTGGCGGACTGTTTTGGCAAGCGCAGACATTCTCGAAGCTGTATGGACAGTTTTTCGGAATACGGGGCCGCGTTATGGTACAAAGAGCGCAGCCCCGTTTTTCCTTTGCCTGCAGGTGCGGACAGACGCCTGCAAATACTGTCCATTCCCCTGCACATCTGCGTGGAATCGGACAAAATAGATGATCTCTTCTACAGTTTCAGGCGCCATAGCGCGCGGGGGCGTGAATGTCATCCGGCAGGATGCGCCGTCTATATATGGTCCATGCACGGAGATGCCTATGACTGCCAGCTCTGCGCAATCTCATGATACAAGCCGTTCAAACGGTCATAACGCCCTTTTAGGAAAAGCCATCCAAAGAGTGCCTCCAGTGCGGTCGCATAGGCGTATTCCGCTTGTGAGGCGGATTTGGGCACGGTCTTTGGCTTTGCATTTCGCCCGTGCCGGAAGACGGCTTGTTCTTCCTCATCCAGCAGCGGCAGAATGATCTGTGCCGCCTGATATTGCGCCGCCGCGCGAACCAGCCGGATCGTTTGGTCATGAAGACTGCGTGCAGTCCGAAGGCCGCCGGTCACCAGCAGCCCGCGCGTCATCAGCTCATAAACGCCGTCGCCGATGTGCGCCAACGCCAGCGCGCTCAGCTGTCCAATTGCCGCATCCTCCAGCCGCGGCTGCAAATAATCCTGCATTTTCAAATATCCTCCTGCTGTGTAAGGTTCTGAAGCGAATCGCGAAGTATAAGCGCCCGCCGGCGTACGCAAAATACGGGCGGCGGCGTGAAGCATACCGGAAAACGGATCGATACCGTGGGATAGCGTCTTCCCCCAGGTTTCAAACGCCGGGCCGTCATTTGTTGTAACAGCGCGCTGACCGGGGAAAGGGAAGCGCCGCCGTTTTGATTTTGTTTTGATTTTGCATGCAAGGGAAAAGCGCTTCTCTGCAGAGCGTTTTTCCCGGGAAGAAAGGATGATTGACTATGGCAATCTTATCATTGGACAACTCCAATTTTGAGGCAGAGACCGAGACGAATACTGTCCCTGTGCTGGTCGATTTCTGGTCGAAATCCTGCCCGCACTGCCTGACGCTTGCACCGCGGCTGGAAGCGCTTGACCGGGACGCTGCAGGACAAGTCAAGATCTGTGCAGTGAATGTGGAGGAACAGCCAGCGCTGGCCGCCAGGTTCGGCATTATGAGCGTCCCGACGATGCTGTTCTTTCGAAACGGCAATCTTTCCGGGCGAATGACCGGCGCACGGGAACAGGGAGAGATCAAGAAAGCGCTGGGCCTTTGATGCGCTGCTTCCGCAGAATGATCCGATATCCGCAGGCGCGTTTTCCAACCATTCCGGCCGCCGGCCGGGCTGGCGCTGGTTGATAGATGCAGTCGTTGATGGCGTCCGGGTGACGGATACTCGTGCGCTCTGCCGTACAGAAAGGGTCTGTGCGGCAGAATTTATTTTGCCGCCGGTGTGCTCTGCCAAACGGGGTCACGCCAGCAGCGACAGCGCTGCCGCACAATACCCTTCATCTTGCAGCGCGCGCAGCAAATCCGAGGCGCGTACATGCAGAGCTCCCGTATCCGCCTGGCTCAGCAGCACACGCAGCTGTGCTTTTGGCAGCCCTGCCGCATGCAGCGTTTCCCGCACGATATAGAGCAGGTCGTGTTCATCACAGGCACGATCCGGGTCTGCGGCAAATTCTTGCCGCTGTGCATAATTCGCACAGACTTCCCTGATCGGCCAGTCAAGCGCGCCCAAACCCGCGACGACGACTGCGCAGTCTGTGCCCGGAGGCAGCGGCAGGGATTCCGGCCCATAAAGCATCAGACAATTTCCACCTGATGCACCGAGCTCATAAAACCTGCAGGTTTCACCGAGGTGGCTGGATTCATGCTCCAATATCGTCTGCAGGGTGCTTTTTCCGCCCGCTCCCAGCAAAGCTACGTTGTGGAAACCGTGCAGCTGAAGAATGTCCGAAACCATGTTCCTACACCTCTTCCCCCGGTGCTTCCGGGTTCGCCTGCTTGAGCAGATCGCGGATCTCGGTCAGCAGTTCTTCCGTTGTAGGAGATGCGGGCGCCGCAGGCGCAGGAACCTCTGCCCTGCGATGCAGGCGGTTCATCATCTTCACCATTGCAAAAACACAAACTGCGATCACAAAAAAATTCAGCACTGCCTGTATGAATTCTCCATATACAATTGTTGTCCCGGCCAGGGATACGCTCATTTCGGCAAACTGAATCCCATTGGTTGCAATGCTGATCACGGAGGTCAGCATTGCGACAAGCGCGTTTACGATCCCGCTGAAGGCCCCGCCAAGGATCACGCCAATTGCCATATCCATCACATTCCCGCGGAATGCAAATTCTTTAAACTCTTTCCACATCTTTTAACATCCTCTCTTTGCAGTTTCCAATCTGTTTCACGCTGCTGTGAGCCGCTGTGCAAACTGAACAGCGGCTCCCCTCAGTCCTCAAATAGAGGTGTGCTGAAGTAACGCTCGGCCGTGTCCGGCAGAATGGTAACGACTGTTTTGCCGGGCCCCAGTTTTTTTGCTAGCTTTAGGGCGGCTGCGACATTGGTCCCGCTGGAAATACCGCACATCATGCCTTCCAAACGGGCAAGATCCCGAGCGGTTTCGATTGCCTCCGCATCAGAAACAATGTAGATATCATCATAAATTTCCCGGTTTAGGTTTTGTGGAATGATCCCGTCGCCAATCCCCATCTGTAAGTGTGTGCCGATCGAACCGCCGGCCAGGATTGCTGCATTTTGCGGTTCTACCGCCCAGATCTCCATATGCGGATACGCGCTTTTCAGGGTCTCGCCGATCCCGGTGATGGTGCCGCCGGTACCAATGCCCGCACAGAAGCCGTCAATCGGGCGGCTGGTCTGCCGCAGAATCTCCACCGCTGTCGACTGGCGGTGCACCTCTGGATTTGCCGGATTTTCAAATTGCTGCGGCACATAAACATTCGGATCCTCGTCTGCCATGCGAAGTGCGGTCGCAAGGCATGCTGCGATACAGTCCCCGATATTTCCGGCATCGTGGATCAGCATGACCTCAGCGCCATAGTGCCGCACCAGCTTGCGCCGTTCTTCCGACACCGAGTCCGGCATGATGATGATTGTCCGGTAGCCTTTAACCGCGCCAATCAGCGCCAGGCCGATTCCCTGGTTGCCGCTGGTTGGTTCTACGATCGTTGTGTCACGTGTGATCCTTCCGCTGCGTTCTGCAGCTTCGATCATGTTGAGCGCCGTGCGTGTCTTAATAGAGCCTCCGACATTCAGGCCCTCAAATTTTACCAGCACATCCGCGCTCCCTGCTTTGACCATCCGTGACAGCCGTACCAGCGGCGTATTGCCCATTGCGTCTAAAATATTATTGCAGATCATATAAAGTCTCCCCTTTGGGAAAAATTTTAAAAAAATTCAGCTGCATCCCATTATAACAAATTGTCAGCCACTTTTCTATCAAAATTATGCAACATTCACAGCTGAATTTGGCAGAGGCAGTTGTGAAATTTGTGAGAGGAAGAAAAAAAGATTTGACAAACCGAAAAATATGTGGTAAACTCTTAATTGCTTATCGGGCATGGGGCTGAATCCGTTACGGAGAGGTATCGAAGCGGTCATAACGAGGCGGTCTTGAAAACCGTTTGTCCGAAAGGGCGCGTGGGTTCGAATCCCACCCTCTCCGCCAAACACTATATGGTGCGAAGTGGAAAAAAGTGCATATAGGCCTATGGAGAAGTACCCAAGTGGTGAAGGGGCTCCCCTGCTAAGGGAGTAGGGCGCGAAAGTGTCGCGAGGGTTCAAATCCCTCCTTCTCCGCCAAAAAACGTCTGTAGATTGCAATAATCTACAGACGTTTTTTTTGTTTGCAGCCGTTCGCGCAAGGATGGGGTTCCCGACAGCTTTTAGTTGCCCCTTTTATACCCAATCTCTTTATTGGAAAAACTGCCGAAAGGCAACATCTTTTGTAAAAAAGAGAAAAACGCACGATTTTCCTGCATTTGGATTGCTGGAAGAGGTTGCCAAGCGAAATCGAAAAGGAGGGCGATTCGCCATGAAAAATGAATATGAGAACGAAAGATTTTTTGAAGAATACGCAAAAATGCCCCGCAGCAAGCACGGTTTGAGCGCTGCCGGAGAATGGGGGCAACTGAAACCTTTGTTTCCCTCGCTTTCCGGGAAGGCAGTTCTCGATTTGGGGTGCGGATATGGCTGGCACTGTAAATTCGCAGCGGAACAAGGGGCTGCACGGGTATTGGGGATTGACTTGAGCAGGAAAATGATTGAAGAAGCACGAAAACGCAATATGGGAAAAGCGGTTCAGTATCGGGTTTGCGGAATAGAGGAATATGAGTATCCGGAGGCGGTGTGGGATTGTGTTGTTTCCAATTTGGCCCTGCACTATATCGAAGATATTGAAACGATATTTCAAAAGGTGCATAGAACGCTGAAACCAGACGGTGTATTTATCTTTAACATGGAGCATCCGGTTTTTACCGCGGGTGTCGGACAGGACTGGATTTACACAGAATCCGGAACGCCCCAATACTGGCCGGTTGATCATTATTTCACCCCTGGGGAGCGAACCACACATTTTTTGGGGTGTGATGTCGTCAAACAGCACCACACGCTTACGCAGATACTGATGGGGGTATTAAATAATGGCTTTGATCTTACGGTTGTGGAGGAAGCGGAGCCACCCGAAAACATGATGTGTATCCCAGGGATGGAAGACGAATTGCGCCGCCCAATGATGTTGTTGGTAAAAGCCAATAAAAAATAGCCGGGCGTATGGCGTGCGGAAGGA